>JAIMBL010000068.1 GCA_023511615.1 Leptolyngbyaceae cyanobacterium HOT.MB2.61 | reverse complement strand
GCACTTTAGCAGACTTGATCCCGCTTGAAAACTAGGCACAGTAAACCTTTGCTGCTTTTTTCAGCAAGCCCTATTTAGAGCTAAGAGCAGGAGATTAGTTGGAAGAAGAACGGCGACGGAGCTTTAACACCGCACCAGCAGTTCCACTGAGTGCGATCGCAAAAATGGTCGTTGGCTCTGGAACTGCTGCAACTGTTGCCTGATTTCCTTTTCCTTCAACTAGGGTGACGAAAAGCGAATCCTGGAAACGACGGCGGTAGGCACCTTCGACCTGGGCAAAAGCAGATTCGCTGTTTCCGCCAAAGGAAGAGTTAAAGATGGAGTTCGAGGATAGGGTAATATTCGGACTGGTTTGGAAATCCAGAAAGTCATCATCGCCAGGGGTGTTGATCTGACCAGCGATAAAAAACAGGTCAAGCAGCTTTGGATTGTTCTCATCCGTTGTGTCAAAAAGTTGAAAAAACAATCCACCTCCTGCGGTTGCACTTTCAAAGGACGAATCCCCAATCTCAGTTCTCAGATCTAATAGTGCTATAAAATTAAATGCAAACTCATCCTCAACAAAAAAGCGCCCAACTACATTCGCTTCACTTTGTGCAAGGCCCGAATATTCCTGCCCTGTCCCTGATTCCTGGCTAACGGAAAAATTGAAAGCACCAGGTGGATCAAAAACAAAGTTAGCATCAGCATTGGCATCGGTATTAACAACACCATCTGGTGCGATGGCAACGGTATCCGTATCAGTGAAGGTTTCGGCAGCGGTAGACACTGCACTGAAGTCAAACAAATTAACTTGACTTCCAGAAAAGGAAAAGGTTGCTGCTTGAGCAGGAGAAATTGCAACTGCTGAACTTGCAACAACAGGAGCCACAAGTTGGATAAACTTCTGGGCAATCCCAAACGCTACTTTCATAGGATTTTCCTTCCAATAAAGATCATTGCAGAACTCAGAGGTTGGGTTTGCACAGCCATGAGAAGCCCCCCAACTAGAGAAAAGCCAGGGAAATTACAGGTCAAGCAATAAGATGAACTTGCTACATGCCAGACACCAACAAGATGCTAGCTCAAGGTTAGTAAAGAATACGTGTTTATACTGCTTAAACCAAATAAAATTAGTATAAACACGCACGTTAAACCATCCCTTCAAATCCTGAAAATTTAGTACGAGTCATTGCCCTGAAGGGGTAAACGGTTGCAAACCTTATTCTGCACCCGCTTTATCCTTCAAGATGCTACAAGTAGCATAAGCAATTGATATTGACCAGTAACTAAAACGCTTAACTGCTAAAACCAGGCGATGCAAAGCCCTTGAAGTGATTCCCAAAAAACAACCCGTCACTGTAGAACGGGTAGAGGGGTCTATTGCTCTTTGGCAACAGCGAGTGGACTTAAAATAGGGAGAAGCAGCCCTGGAAGCAGGATGAGTCGAGAAAAATGGTTTTGTTGCTCCTAAACCAGACTCGTGTTTCTACAGAGATACTAACCCCGCATAAGTAAAAAACTGGTGAATCAATTGAGGGAACGATGTGAAATCTACATAAATTTACAGCCTTTGAATAAAGAAAATAGCAGCAGAACTTGGGGTTAAACCGATCTCCGGCGGTAGAGTTTTACTTCATCATCTTCTCTTTCAAGAAGATAATCCTGCTTAAGCTGATGATTTAATTTCAAATAAAACAAGCGATTGTGCCTTCCTTCTTTACTAATGGTGCTCATTATTATGTATAGAGGGCGCTTACTCATCAGGGAGGACAATTCTTGAGTAGAATTAACCCCTGCGACTTTGGGTAAATTGTCTCCGATCAGGAAGAATGGGTAGGCATATCTGGTTGGAATTTTAGTATTACTAAGGAAATACACAACCGGGTCATAATCAACTACGTAGATATATTCGTTAGGGCTTACACGAGCTTGAAGATAGTTAGCAACTTCGGCAGGCTTATCCTGATAATCAGGGATTCCCTGAACTAGGCGAAAATAGAAAAATCTAGCACTTTTTCTAAAATGAGGGGTGGCGTAAAAAAGTGTTAGCAGAGCAACTGTTAACAACCATAGAAGAGAGATTTGAAGGCTGCCTGTGAGGTTAAAACCGGGTTCAGAGATTGAGATCTGCCCTTCAGAGCTTTTGCTGGAATCAGGTCTGGTAAACAGGTGATTTTTCAGAAGAGGTCGCCGCCGAAAAAATACTCTGGTCAGGAAGAATGCGGTAACCAGGCTAAGGGGGGGAAGTAAGGGTAGAAAGTAGTGAGCGTAGAAGCGAACTCTGAAGGTTAGAAAAATTCCAGCCAGGGGAATCAGAATCCAGAGAAGTAACAGAAATAGTAGTTTTCGTTCGATGGGTAAGATGCGCCTGGAGAACTTAGAAATTAGGGTTAGATAAGTTAAACCAAAACAGAACCAGAGGGGAAAGTTAATCAAGAACTGAGAGAGGAAAGCTTTTGCAACTACGTTGATGGAAAAGTCACGATCGATCGTTCGAATTTTATTGGCTGTGAAATTTGCATAGAAGAAATCTGAGAAGTGTCCCTTAAAAGCATAAACTCCTACCATCAGTGAGAATGGCAAGAGAAATCCAAGTATTAGAAGGGCAAGGATGCCTGAGAAATTGAAATACTGTCTCCTATTGATAGAAGGTTTAAGGAATAGCTGAAGAATCGTAAGTAGTAAGATAATTACCAGATCATAAATAACAATGTATTTAATGATAAAAGCGAGTCCAAGTAAGGAGCCGACAATTGCAAAAGTCCATTTTTTTCGTTTCAGATTCTGATTGGGTTGAAGCCACTGGACAAAAACTAAATAGTAGGCGGTTGCGACGAAGGGGATAAAAAATATTTCAGTGTTGGCGGCAGTTCCTTCATTTTGGAGAGAAGAAGCGACATAGATAAGTGCAGCAAACAATCCGATCGCCCGACCATCTTTACCGAAAAGCTGACCCAGATGGTAAAGAACATAACAGGTAATGGCGATCGCCATACAAGACAGTAGTCTAATGGCAAAAATTGATTTCCCAAACAGCGAAAAGGCAATTACGTATAATACATAGATGCCAACGGGTTTGTTGTCCCAGATTTCGATATAAGGGAGATTGCCGTTGAGCATACTTTGAGAAACCAGGGTGTAAAGGCTTTCATCCCAATCTAATCCTGACTGAAAGAAGGTCCAAAACCGGAATAAAACAGCTAATCCTAGGAAACCGAAGAGTACCCCAATTTGTCTTTTGGCCTGACTTGGTATGGAAAAGTTCATAAGCAAAGAAACGAAGATCAACGCTGGTGAAAGAGTATTCTTTCAATAGATAATAATCGAGTGGCCTGGTTTTTGAGTGGCTAACGATGGCAGCCAGCGCTGCTCGTCATTACCTTGTTGGGTTAACCGTCTCAATAAATTGTTCAACTCTTCTACCTACGTTTTCTACAAGGTTAGGATCTTCTGAATTGAACCACTCAATTTCAGGGTTAGCCCGAAACCAAGTGCGCTGACGTTTGGCAAACTGACGGGTGTGCAAAACAGTGAGCGCTTTGGCTTGATTTAAGGAAATCTCACCCGCCACATATTGCCTGAACTCGGCATAACCTAGAGTACTGAGCAATGGCAAATCTGCTCCATACTTTTGACAGAGATACTTAACCTCCTCCACCAGCCCAGACGCTACCATTTGTTCCGTGCGCTGGCTAATTCGGTACTGGAGTGCTGCTGAATCGCAGTCTAGCCCAATTTGCAGGATGGGATAGGTCGGAGGAGCTTCCCCCTGTTGCTCTGATATAGGTCGACCAGTGGTGTAAAAGACTTCCAGCGATCGCAATGTTCTCACTTCGTCATTGGGATGAATTCTGGCAGCTGAAGCAGGGTCAACCTGCTGAAGCATAGCGTAACAATGCTGCTGACCCAGGGACTGAAGCTGCGATCGCAACTCCGGTTGGGGCGGTACCCGTGGAATCTTCATTCCTCTCACAATTGATTTAATGTAAAGCCCAGTTCCACCGACGAGGAGAGGGAGGGTGAATTGAGCCGCCAACCTTTTCTCAATCAACTCCTGGGCTTGCTGCTGATATTCGGCCACGGTTAATGTCTCTGTGGGATTGCAAACATCAATTAAGTAGTGGAGAGCTTCTTGCTGCTGAGACGGAGACGGTTTTGCGGTGCCAATGTTAAATTCTCGATACACTTGACGCGAATCGGCACTAAGAATGACAGAATGCAACCGCTTCGCCAGGGCAATCGCCAGACCTGATTTGCCCGTTGCAGTAGGACCACAGATGACAATCAAGCCTGGTACAAGGGTATTATTTTTGACTATAATGTTATTAAGCCTTGACATAGCGGAAGATGATAGTCCATCCCCATTAAAAATTACTCAGGAGACAGTTCCAGAATCGCTTATAACCCTTTTATGTTAGAATTTTGGACAGTTTTGGTCTTTTTTGCTAGAGACAGCTTGAGACCGTTTATTGGTTGGAGCGCTGAAATCCATGACGAATAACTACGGTGCGGAACAGATTCAAGTCCTGGAAGGGATTGAGCACGTTCGAAAGCGCCCAGGAATGTATATTGGCAGCACCGGACCTAGGGGACTTCACCATCTAGTTTACGAGGTTGTAGACAATTCTGTTGATGAAGCGCTGGCTGGCTACTGCAAGAATATTGATGTGACACTGAATGCCAATGGTTCCGTCACGGTTGTGGATGATGGACGTGGGATTCCAACGGATATTCACCCAAGAACTGGCAAATCTGCGCTGGAAACCGTCTTAACCAAGCTTGGAGCGGGTGGCAAGTTTGGCGAAGGAGGTGGATATAAGGTTTCGGGGGGGCTGCATGGAGTCGGGATTTCTGTGGTCAACGCTCTATCTGAGTGGGTTGAGGTGACGGTTTGGCGCGATCGCAAGGTGCACACTCAGCGATTTCAGCGCGGGATTCCGCAGACTGAGTTGCAGGTAAAGCCAGGAACCGATGATCGAACGGGGACCTCTGTGACGTTTCTGCCCGATGCCACCATCTTCACCACTGGGATTGTTTTTGACTATGCAACGCTGGCGGGGCGTCTACGAGAACTGGCCTTTCTGAACGGCGGTGTCAAGATTACCTTTACAGATAATCGGTTGGAATATCTCAACCTGGAGGAACCTCATGTCGAAGTTTACTTCTACGAGGGGGGAATTCGAGAGTACGTCACCTATATGAATGCGGATAAGCAACCCTTGAATGAGGAGGTGATTCACATTCAGGGGGAGCGCAACAATGTACAGGTGGAGGTGGCTTTGCAGTGGTGTACGGATGCCTACACCGATAATCTGCTTGGGTTTGCCAACAATATCCGCACGATTGATGGCGGTACCCATTTGGAAGGGCTCAAGGCAGTGCTGACCCGGACGATGAACGCGATCGCCCGCAAACGCAACAAGCTCAAGGAAAATGACTCCAACCTGGCGGGGGAAAATATTCGTGAAGGTCTGACGGGCGTGATTTCGGTGAAAGTGCCTGACCCGGAGTTTGAAGGGCAAACCAAGACGAAACTAGGTAACACCGAAGTGCGGGGAATTGTGGATTCTCTTGTCGGTGAGGTGTTGATGGAATACCTAGAGTTCCATCCTAATGTTGCTGATTCCATTCTGGAGAAGGCGATTCAGGCGTTTAATGCGGCGGAAGCAGCCCGTAAAGCACGGGAACTGGTACGACGCAAATCGGTGCTGGAGTCTTCTACGCTGCCTGGTAAACTGGCAGATTGCAGCAGTCGAGATCCCGCCGAGTCAGAGATATTCATTGTAGAGGGTGATTCAGCAGGGGGCAGTGCCAAACAAGGGCGCGATCGCCGGTTTCAGGCCATCCTCCCCCTGCGAGGGAAGATTTTGAATATTGAGAAAACTGATGATGCCAAAATCTACAAAAACACCGAGATTCAGGCACTCATCACAGCCTTGGGTCTGGGCATTAAGGGCGAAGAGTTTGACCCTTCCCAACTCCGCTACCATCGAATTGTGATTATGACCGATGCAGATGTAGACGGAGCTCACATTCGGACGTTACTGCTAACGTTCTTTTATCGCTATCAGCGAGCTATGGTGGATCAAGGCTTTGTTTACATTGCCTGTCCACCGCTGTATAAGATTGAGCGAGGACGGAATCACTACTATTGCTATAGCGATCGCGAACGGGATCAAATCATTGCCAGTTTCGGTGAAAACGCCAAGTATGAGATCCAGCGGTTTAAGGGCTTGGGTGAAATGATGCCCGAACAGTTATGGGATACCACCATGAATCCTGAGACTCGTACTTTGAAGCAAGTAGAAATTGAAGATGCAGCTGAGGCAGACCGGGTATTTACGGTACTGATGGGAGATCGAGTGGCTCCCCGTCGTGAGTTCATCGAAACCTACGGTCCGAGATTGAACCTGACCGACCTGGACATTTAGAGATCCGTCGCGAGTTCCGCTTAAATTGCTCTGAAAATAGAGCCCAGAGTTTAGCAGAAGGAGTAAAGTAATGTACGCCACCCGCTTGTGGACATTGACTGTATAACCCAAGCGTTCTAAACGACGTTGTAATCCCTGCACAACTTGTTGCTCCTTGTGTTCATCAAAATAGTTGTCCCCAGGTCATGGTTAAATGGTGTTGCGGCTCAGAAAGAAAAAAGCTGCCGCCGAGCGATGCACGCAGCGGTGTTTGAAACTGGATAAGAGAGTGAACAGTTAATTCAGCGGCATCGAGCCATCGTGGGCAAGGAACATCAGGGACGTGGGCAAGAAATCATCAGTTTGGACTGGACCCTATCGCACCATGAAGATGGCATCGCCATCTATTGAAGCCTCTGGCAAGCATTGGGTCAGCGAGATTGAAGGTTCCCACTTGATCCTCTGGAATGGTCACTGGAGTCGAGTCGATCGCGGCACGATTCAATAACGCGCTGAGCATCCAGAGAGCTTTCACCATCTCCAGGTGCGCTGCCGCAATGGAGCGCTCAAGGCGTGCTGGGCATTGACCAAAACCGTTCGGCTCAAACACGATGGCCGTCAACGATTGGTCATTATGCATGAACAGGCGGATTTGAGTGCTCCCCCTGATTTCTGCTCACCGTTGCCTTGCATGGAGAAAGCGCACAGGTGATTCAAATCTACCATCTCACCCGTGAGGTGTATCACCAACTGCTATGTCTGGTGCAAGGACTGTTTGCCCAAGGACGAACCTGTGAGCAAGTGCTGGAGGTGATTATGCCTGCCTAAAGTCACTTGTTCTTCTTATTCTCTCACCATAATATGCCAAGTCCTGATGAGAGACATAATCGCCCTCTCGATGCAAATGTTTACTTCAAATCTGCCCCATTTAGCCACGTCGTGCCGGTTCTCCTGGCTTGCCAGTGAAACAGTAGCATACCCTACTGTTTCATCTAAAACAAAATCCCTGGAATATTGATTTTGGTTTGGTGATAAGCATCACTTATCACCAAACTCTCAGGAAAGCTATTGTCACTGCACACTTTGCAGAATTTTAGGCACTTAATTTTAGGCACTTGTAGAGCAAGGAAATGATGGGGGCATGAAGTAGTTCGTGTCTCCATTGCATTAATTTCCTTACAGGTAAATGCTTCATTTTGGTGGGCTTGAGTAAAATCGGTGTAACGGTTCATCCGTCTGAGGGGTTTTATGGAGAACCATCCACGATCACATGAAGAAACACCACCTGTGCCGTCTACCTCTGACCGTGAAATTAGCCCGCAAGGAACGAAAAAGCTGAACATGGATTGTGTGTATCAGCTGATAGAATCCCACCCTTTACTGTTTTGGGGAGGGACGTGGGTGGTGGTACTGCTGGTAGCTGCGATCGCCATGGGTGGTTTATTGAGTCCTGGGTTGCCGGGTCGGCGGGTCTCCAGTGTTTCCTTTGGGTCTAGTCCGGGTTCGGAAGAGGTTCAAAACGTTGCGCGGCAGGGAAAGGCGGTGCCATTCTGGTTATTTGGGGCGATCGCCATCACCTGTACAGCAGGGTCTATCCTGGTTTCTAAACGTCTGGCACAGGTGGAGCGTCCCCACAGGTTATCCAGACCGAAACGCCCAGTGCAATACTCCAGTAAAGTGCGGCGTCCAGGGCCATCAAAGCGTCCACGGGCTCCTCAGGGCAAGCGCCTGAAGCCTTTTGCAGAAGGTGAGCTTCCTCTGTCAGTTGCTTATTTGTCTTCCCCCCCGCCACACTCCTCTACGCCCACGCCTACTTCATTCAAGCTACCTCCAGCGATCAAAGGTAAGGCCCGATCGGCTCCTCAGCAGTCGGCTCCTAAGTACACTTCTAAATTCACTTCCCCGAAACCATCCGCTGCTAAAAAAGATGCAGTTTCCGTTCCGGTTACAATACTTCCACCGGAGGAGAACCTTCCCCTTGATTGGAAAGATCCAAGTCTGGCAGATCTGTTGGATATCCGTAAGCGGCGATCGCTCTCCTCCTGGATATGAGCTCAGCCGCAAGCTCTCTTTTCCTCCCTGGGACTTGCTATTGAATACTCAAAAAGGTTTTCCAGTCAGCGATCGCCTGCGGTGACCACATCCAATCCTTTGCCAGCGCATCTGGCTGAAAGGCCTTTGGATCCTCTATCAGGATTCTCTGGCGCAGATGAGCCGCCAGGCGCAAAATCCGGGCCCGCTTTTCAGGAAGCTGGTTCTCCGCTCTTTTCATTTGCACCAGTGCCAGGCCAGCGTAGGCTTTCAAAGCCTCCTTTGAAGAGCGACGTGGGCCAGCTTGCTCTGAAACAGCTTGAATTGCGGAACCTTCTCCGGCAAGCTCAATTGCGCGTAACCAGGCATGATAAGCCTTATCCAGGTTGCCCTCGGTGTAGTAAGCAAAACCTAGAGCCACCTGACATTGAGCGTTGGGATCTTGCCGGAGTGAGGCTTCCCAGAAGAGACGAGCATCATTAACACTGTAGTCCCGATTCCCCGTCATAGTGGACTGCCAGGCAGCCCGACCCATAAGAAAATTGAGCGTAGCATTTTCTGGTTTTTCACTCCGCACTGGAGTCATAACCGCAACAGCCTGGGGCAGAGCTCCCCGGTCAAGCAGTGCTTCAATCGCCGGTTTAGCCTCCTGAATGTCTCCCTGGTTCAACTGCTCGGTCGCAAAGGCGACAACAACTGAAGTACTTGCCTTCTTTAAGTCCTCTGGCTTTTCAATGCTGGAAATGGAGGGCTGCGGTAGGGGCAATTGGAAGAGTGAGCTATCGAAGTGGTTTTGGAAGAACCAGACGCCCAGCACAACCGATGCGACTCCAAGGGTTCCTACCCCTGCCCATAGCAGCGATCGGGTCGACTGCCCTGACGAAATTGCTCTGGCACGAGCGTAGGCAGGTCGAGGAAAATCAAGCATTTGCTGGAAGGGAACCTGGCTTGATGGCAAAGGTAGTGCCATGGCAGCACTGTTGTCCAATCTAGCCGCACTGTTAGTCAATTCACTAACTGGACGATGCTGGTTGGGCTCCTCATCCAGAGCGAGCTGACTGGGTGAAAGGTGGACACCCTGTTTCCGCAGGGCAATATCCAGGTTGTGGCGGGCTTCTTTCAGGTTCGGGTTTAGTTGAATCGCCCGACTATAGGCCCGGATAGCATCTCTCACATTGCCTTGCTGGTAAAGGGCTAAACCGAGATGGTTGTGGGCGTCGGCCAGAGCCGGGTTAATGCGAATGGCCTGCTGGTAGGCCGCGATCGCCTCGGACAGATAACCTTGCTGATAAAGGGCAAATCCCAGACGGTCGTAGGCTTCTGGATTAGCCGGGTTTTCTTGAATCGCCTGATTGCAGAGTGCGATCGCCTCCGTTGGTTTGCCCGCTTCTGCCAGTAGTCGCTCCAGTTCCAGATAGACTGACCCATCCTCATTAGCATCGGTATCGCGATCGGTTAAGGTTTCAGTTTCCAGAACGGCGGCTCCCCGACCTGGCTTTGTTGCTACGGTGGGCGAATAATAGCGGGGATTGTCGGGTAAAACGATATAGTCGTCTGGCTTCAGGTGCTCCTCTTCGTTAGGGAGCAAGTTTTCTGAGGGCGGGGCAGGTAGGAGTGGCTCTTCATCTCTCTTCCTGGCTGAGCTTTGGGAAAGCTGCTGAACCAGTTGGGCAATTTCCAGTTCAGGTTGATACTCCGGATCCTCGAATTCCAGGTCATCTGGGTCTAATAGATCTGCTTCATCAAACTCATCAAATTCTTCAGTATCAAACTCCTCGACATCAAAGCCTTCATTATCAACCTCTTCCCGGTTAGATCGGTCAGCCCTGAAGGTATCTAAGGGTTCAGCGGCGAGCGCCTCATCGGTCAGAGCTTCCTCCTCCTCGACCGTCTCATCCTCCCAACTATCGGGTTCGGCTAGTTGATCAAAACCCGAAGGTTGGTCAAAGGAGTTGAGAGCCAGAATCCTGTCTGCACTCTCCGTTGGCGGTTGTAAATAGCCGTCAAATTCTGGGTGCAAATAAAGGATCGGCAGTGCCCAATACATCTGGTTGGAGCCGTAGGAAGAAAGCAACCCTTGACGAGCCCGGCTCAAACTGAGATCAATTGGATATAGCTGCTTCAGATTCCGGTAGAATAGCCGACTCAGATTCAGTGCCACATCGTCTGGAATGCGCTCCGCCATTGCCAGAACAGCTGGAATGCCTCGCTTAACCAGAGCTTCTGCCAGGTTCCCTTCTTCTGCTTCTGCGGTTCCATCCATCGTCGCGGTGTGAGCGCCCCGGCAGGAGTTAAATACTGCCATCCGAATGCCGTTGTTAACCAGCAATCCTGCCAGATCATCCCCACTAAGAGCCTCAGTTAAGCCAGTCTTGTTACTGACCAGGTAGAGCTTGCCACCTGCTGTACCCAGGTTGCTGTGCCCTGCATAGTGCAGCACCTGGTAGTGGTTATGTTCCAGGGCCTGGGTGAGTTGCTCCCGCCCAGGTTGTTCCAGGATGGTGAGTTGAATATCCGGGAAGCGACCGTTGCGGTTACCGTTTTGCAGCCCCTGCAACTCCTCTTGCAAATGCAGTGCTTCCTGTTTCAGCGCCAGCACCTCCTGATCACTGGGAGCCGACAACACCAGCAGAATCTTCAATGGTTGTCCCGGTTCAACCACTGGCAGCTGTTGAAACTGGAATGATGATATGGCTGCAAAGCTGGAGTTGTAGCGGGAGAACAGTACATCAGTTCCAGTTGCTAGGGGGCGATCGCCCGCGTGTAATACTTCCCACGGTAAACGAGGCAGGCGATTATCCTTCAATCCCAACCGTAACCGCAAAATCTCTTGCCGATGCTGAGCAATCCCCTGAGCTGTCATCCAGCTATCGCGAATGGTTCCCTGAAACAGCGCATTGTAAAGATGCTGCCCAAGCACAATCAAGTTGATTGAACGCTGAGCCTGGGCATCCGAATTATCATTCAATGATTGATGTAAAGAATCGGTGAAGGAAGGAATTGCATCACCCCGAAGCAAGCCCGTTAAAGGGTCATTCATCAAAAGTGCCGCCCGCTCCAGCCACTCATCCACAGGCCAACTGACCTGCTCCTCTGCCAACGGTACCCCCGGTGCTACCCGTTCCGTTCGCACCAGATATTCATCATCTCCGATTGGAGTCACAGAAATGTGAAATTCCTGGGTCACCGTCACACTCCGAGAAGACTGCTTACAAGCTTTCCTTCGACTACAGTTGCTGCCATACCATCCTAGCTACCAGCCAAACTGATGTGTCAGGCAGAAACCTCGACGCTAAGTCGTCTGATATTTAGATTGCCCTACTTAAGGCGGAACAGCGCCATTCATCCCTATTGTTTTGCTTTGCAGGTAATGGCAGACTGCTTACTTCACTCTACAGCCTCGGTTTGGGGCTTTTCGTAAATTTCGGTAAATGCACCGATAAGGCCATTCAGCTTCATCAATTTCTTACTGAATCATGACACGGGCTACTTACGTACAGGATTCCGCCAGCAAAACGTTACTGAAAATTCAAAAAACTCTCCACCTTCTTCAAACTTCCTACAAAGCAATTTCCGGATCGATGAAAATTCGGCCCGATCTTTATAGATGGTAGATGCACCCTGATTTGTTCCCCGGTTTACACCCTAAACCGGGTTTTTTTCTGACCATTTAACCTTGCTCGTTCTCCTCTGCTTCTTCGTCCTCCTCAACATTCAGTTCTCCCGACTTGCTGATGAAAGAGGGTCTTACGCTATTCTTTCACCTAAAATAAAATCCCCAGAATATTGATTTTGGTTTGGTGATAAGCAACGCTTATCACCAAACTCTATAGGAGAACCCACCGTTCTCATCTTCCATCCCCTCCTGCCTCACTCCACTTCTTCTCTGAAACAACCAGCATCTGCCCCTGGCTCCTTTCTCCACGTCAGGTATAGAATTCTCCGTAGATGTTCCCCTAATTTATACCAATCCTCCGTACTAAAGTTTCAGCACCCCAAAGAATACAAATCTCGCCCTTTTCTCTTGCAGAAGGAAGGTTGGGGATGAGGGCATTTTCAGAGTAGTTTAAATGGCGAATTTGGCTGATCGATTGACGGAACCGTTGATTGCAACGATTTCCCACTCCAAAATCTAAAATCCAAAATAGTATGACTATGGCTATATTGAGCTGATGATGCAGAACTGTTTGGAGATAGGAACTCTATGAATCGAGCTGTAATCAAATTCTCTTCGGAAGACTGTGGAATTTGCCACAAAATGTCGTTCTATGATCAGAAGGTTGTCGAGGAGCTTGGGCTTCAGTTCATTGATGTCAAAATGCAGGACACGGCGACTTATCGGAAGTACCGCAAGATCCTGTTGGCCCAATATCCAGACAAAGAAGGAATGGGCTGGCCCACCTATCTCATCTGCGACGAACCCGAGAGTGATGAGTTTAAGATTTTAGGCGAAGTTAAAGGCGGGCACCCGAAAGGAGAGTTCAGAAGCCGATTACAGAAAGTTCTGGCGAGTACGAATTAGGGGGACGACCAAACAGCCAAAACCACAACCATTAAAGGCAGTGAAAGGCAGAACTCAGTGATCGCATCTCACTAACAATCTTCAAATACGTCTCAACGCTGAAATCGAGGGGCATAGCAACTCTCTACCCCAACACCTCAAAGCTCTTCACTTCCAGGATTGGGCCGATCATTGCAAAGGACATAATATCCTCACGGATCTCGCCTTTAACTTTGACGTTCAGTCCCGCTTTGTGTAGATCGGCGGGTGGGTTGTGCAACTCGTAGGTTTTGCCGTCATTGCTGACCAGTGCCCAAGTACCGGGACCAAGTCCTTTACGCTCAATTGTGCCTTCGACTTGCATACTCATGTCGTTGAAGCTCCTCCTGGCTGAACGGCAAGACGGGCCAGTGCGAAACAAAATACGGCGTTCACTAACAGAAAAATGCGGGCGGCGATTCCGTCTCCCATCCACATCATTGCAGGAGACAGGATGGCACTGACCCCCAGACAGGCTGTCATCCCGATCGCTGTTCCAATAGCAAACCACTTCCACTGGCTATGTCCTAACAGTAAAACAATCAGCGCTAACGGGATCAGAACACTGGCAAAAATCGGGTTTAGCGTCGTAGTTCCCTGAATTGCTCCGCCCAGTTCCGCAATAGAGCTTCCTAGCACGCGGAAGGGCCATTGGGGGGCATCAAACAGATAAATCCCTTTCAGGAAAAACAGCCCTGAACTTCCAGCAATCAGGCCAGTAGATAGCGACCAGCCCCAGGTAAAGGGAAAGAAATTGCGGAGAAACCAGGCTAGCAGGTAAGAGCCAATGACCATGAGGATCTTGGGCCAGAGGGCAATGACGCCCCCATCAATCCAGAACCTGGGATTAAGGTAGCCGTTATCGCGCAGCCAGCGGAAGAAGTCGCAGAACGTAATCCGGCCACGGGTTGCCAGTTTCACCGCTGCGGCGGCATCTAGTTTGCCCGCACCGTAATGGTTGAGGGCATCGTTTTCGACCTTCAAAGCCGATTGTTTAAGAACATCTTCCACCTCATCAGGATTGCTAATCCCTTCTGCCTTCAGGAGGGCGGCGACCCCTGCTACGTGAGGTGCAGCCATACTGGTACCCTGATATGCTTCAAATACGGATTCGCCTGTTTCGGGGTTAATGGTGTTTTGCAGAATGCCGCCAGCGGGGTCATCTCCATCCCTAGACCCACCGGGAGCCGAAATATCAATGCCTGCCCCAAAGTTGGAATAGGGAGCTTTCGTTCCGCTCGGGCCGAGAGCAGAAACCCCAATCACATAGGGATAGCGGGCGGGGTAGGCGGCTGCATTTTCGTTGGAGTTACCAGCCGCTGCCACAATGACCACTTCCTTACTGTGGGCGTAGTCGATCGCTTCCTTCATCAACTGGCTCTCGCCGCCCCCACCCAGACTCATATTCACGACCTGAGCACCATTGTCAGCCGCAAAGCGAATCGCTTCAGCGATATCCGCTATGTTACCGCCACCCGAAGAAGAGAGTACTTTCAACGGCATCAGGTTGGCTTCATAGGCAATGCCTGCCACACCAAAGCTGTTGTTGGTGGACTGGGCGATCGTACCAGCAACGTGGGTGCCATGACCGTTATCATCAATTGCTTCAACCCGATCATTTACAAAGTCATAGCCTTTGACGAAGGTTGTTTTTGCCAGGTCGGGAACCGGGCTGATACCTGTATCGATGACAGCAACGGTTGCTCCTTTACCCTTTGTTTCATCCCATGCGGCCTCAACGTTGATGCTGCGCAAATTCCACTGTTTGCCATAGTCGGGGTCGTTGGGGGCGATGAATGCCTGATAGATATAGTTCGGTTCGATGAATTCGGTGTACTTCCTGACCTCAGACTTTTTCAACGCCCTGAGCAATTTCTGGTCACCGGGAACCACAAAGACGTGATCCGCAAGGGAAAATTCGCTGTTGAGGCGAGGACTGATGTTGAATTGTTTGGCGATCGCCTGCACCTGTTCCTCAATCTGCGCTGCTCCCACATCCTCACGAAAATCCAGCACAATTGAGTCATAGGTTCCCTGGTGTGCCAGGCCGGTAAAGTTAGCAATGGCTAACCACAGCCCACCCAGAAACAACCCCAACAACAAAAGCTTTTTCATACCGTTGGCCAACAGCGAGAATTCTTACCAAGATAGCTCACGTCCAGTCAAAATGTGGGAAGACGTAATGATTTTGAACGATGGAACATGGTCTTCTCTGGCTGCCTTTGCTGATCTTTTTCTTCTGGTTGGCCTGGTCTGGTTGGAATGAGTACCAGAAGGTTGAAGCCTATCGGCTCTGGGCTGAACCGTTTGACCGGGCAAAGTATGATATCTACGCCGTTTTGGGACAGAAGGGGAGTGATTTAACCTGGGGCGTTCCAACACGCAAAGGGCCAGTGAACCTGGAAAGCTTTTCTCTCAGAGATGTTGAAGCCATTCGTTTACTGGTCAATGGACAACCAGTCAGTTGGGAGGCTCCACCAGGGAAAGGACGAGCGGTACTGGAACTTTCCTGCATAAACCGGGAGCAGCCCATCTGTATCCCCTTTACAGAACCGCCTCTGGCTGCAAAATGGGCCCAACATTTGCAGCGGGAGCTTAATCTTTTGAAGACTGGCTAGAGGGTGAGCGGTAGGAGTGAGGAGGGTGTTGAGGAAGGCGACAGGCGACGGGCGACAGGCGAGAGGTGCCTGGAGGGGGAAATCCAGACGGATGCGATCGCGAGTTGAAATCATTGGGGCGATCGCAGCTCTCTTGTTAGCAGCGGGTGGTGCAGCTGGTATTGCCTGGTTAGGAATACAGCTAATTGTGAACCCTCAAGCAGTGGGTTGGATTAATCGCTGGTTTCCCAATGGGATGCCAACCCCAGTTACTGGAGTGAGGCCAGCCCAGACTCTTCAGCAAGTTGAGGCTGAAATTAGACAGGCGGGATGGGTTCCTGGAAAAGCTGTGCTGCTTGGAAAAAATCGGAACTTTTTGGACAGTCGATTTACTGCATCGGATTTATTGCTACCTGTGCTGGAAGAGCAGCCGAACGCTTCCAACCGTCCGAAGCAAATTGTAGAACTGCGATTGTATCAGCAGGTTCGATTCCCTCATCATCAGGCAGGGCAGGAAACCCGTCTGCAATTGGTGGATCAACTGGCGATCGCAGGGCCAGAAGAATCCTTCGCTATTGCACCACTGGTTGAAGCCCGGTCTGTCCATGCCGGAACCAGTCGTTCATTACCCCTTACTGAGATGAACCGCTTTGCAGCCAAATCCCTACCATCCGGCACCTGGCTTAATCTCAGTGGGCAATGGTCGCAGGGGGGGAATACCGTAATTTACGGGAAAGTGGTGCATTACAACCCCAGCCGATTTCACCTTAGTGTCATGCTGGACTGGAGCACCACCAATGGCAAAGGCCCCTACTGGCAGCAGATCACTGGCGGAAAGACGCCCGAACTGGTCCTGAACCAGACCATTGGCATGGAGCCGCGGTTTAAGATTTATCAGGTACAGCCGCGCAAGTTCTTACTCAACCCGATTCGGCTAGAACCCATCTCGCTGGCAGAGCCTGCCATTAACCATCCAACCTACAGTAAGGCGCTGCTATTAGCACGCAACGGGCTATGGTCAATTAGCTGGCAGTGGCTACAATCCTTCAAACGACGGAACAGAGAAATGTGGTCAGCAGCAGCCCAGGCGCAAACAGATCTGATCCACTGGCATGCCAGAGCCACCCAAATTCAGGCGGAGAAGTCCTGGGCAAGTCCAAACCAACAAATCCTCGCCCATCTTGTGGATGGTCGCTGGCTGAGGGCACTCCAGGTGTTTAAAGCGAGTCCTGAGAACAGCCTGGAGACCGCAGATTTATTGAGAGCCGACTCTGGTCGATTGCTTAACCGGCTAGAAGCCGCACTCCAGGTGAATCCAGCACAACCTGAAGTGAAAGCCTGGGGAGCATTGTTAATGGCAGCTCAAAAAGAGCGTCAGGCAGCGATCGCCTGGCTCAAAAAACAACCCAAAACCACCGCTTCAGATCTGGCCCAAATTCACTCATTGATTCAGCGGATGGATGCGGCATTACCGCCTCCCTAACCAGTCTTGCAGTCGAATCTTACAGGTGATGTAGAAGGGAACCTGGTAATGTTCTACAAACAGCCATGCCACAAACAAAAAATGGGAAAGAAACGCCAGACAAACCCAGACTGTGGGAAACCAGTACCAGGCGCTTCCCCGCATGGGAGGAAAGGTATGGGAAGAAAGCCAGATTAAACCCGGTGGAAGAGTGACCAGGGCAGTTCCAATCAGCCAGATAATAATCCTCAGGTCTACATCCACATGGGTGGCCGCGCCCTGCCATCCCCGCCCATTCCAGCGCCAAGTCACGGGCTGAGAACTGTCCTCAACCCGCACTGTCTGGTTCCGCAAATCGGCGGTAAAGATATGACGACAGAAGTTGCAGGCAAACGCATCCATCAGGGGCAGGGTTGAAATCTGCCCATGGCGACATACTGGACAGATGTAGGTTCCACCATAGTCGAGGCTGCGGCGCTCTTGTACCCCCAGGGGATGCTTTCCGCTGTTGACGGCATTACGTCGAACAATCGGTTGTTCTGTCATAAAAATGCTTTTTACTAGCTGGCAATGGGTCCACCGGAACTTCCCAGTGATTTGATGACCTCAATACCATTCTGCTGCAAAACCACGACGGGTTCCGCTCCTGCTAAGATTCGCTTAACAAGCACCCTGCCGTTTGCCAGGTAATCTCCTGCTTTGACGTAACGGCTTGTCGGAGAACCGGGCTCTTTGACAATCACATTCCACTTGCCTTTGATTTGCAACACTCCAGTCACCTCGATCGCTTCCGCCAAGTTGCTCCGGGAAGGGGGAGCCGCAGGCACACCAATCGGCGGTAACGGTGTCAGGTTAGAGTTAGCAGACACGGTTAGAGGAGGCAGAGTACCCGGATTGGAATTCACGGGTACGGTAGAAAGGGGGGGAGGGGAGAAGGGTTTTGGCGGCAGGCTAGGCAGCGATCGCACCGTTGATTGGGTTTTCCTGGCTGATACGGGAATTGCAATGGGAGCCGTTGGAACCGCTTCGAAGGGATTCTGGCGACCAGTAACAATCTGCGGCACCCGCTTCTGAGGATTGGTTGGCTTCAAAAGTCCTGGAACAGCAGGCACCTCAACAACCGCGGCGGGGCTGGCGATCAGGTCAGGAAAACTTTGAGCTTGAGCCGATTGAGGTGATGATGGCGCTGTACTATCTGCCGATTGGGTAGCCGGAGCTTGCATTTGCTGATTACTGGGAACTTCAGAACAGCTTGCCAGAAGCGCTGCTACGCCCAAATAGGCAATCCAAAATTCTCTTTTCATGGCTACCCCCTCTATGCTCAGCCTGGACTAAGCCCCAGGATAGCCGCAATTTTTGAAAGTGGCACATTAAATGTGGAGGAGAGAGGGGGGGAGGAAAGAGGCAAGGGGTGACAGGCGACAGGCAACAGGGGAAAGAGAAAAGTAACTTAAAACTCAAAACTCATCCACCCTCTACCTATCCCTTCATTCTTCTCGGTGGAATTCCTCAAAGGATTGATAACATTGTACGGGATGATACAGGTGACACTGATCGGTAATTTGTTGCATTAAAGACCAGGAGAATTGGCACTCGTACAGGTAGTGGCCCCAGTTCTCTTTCAAACTTTGGTGGGCCAGGCGCAGATTATAGGAGGGGATGGCTGTGGAGATGTGATGGGGGACATGGACGTTGATATGGTGGCAAAGAAATTCTACCCAACGGGGATATTCACAGTGGACGGTTCCTGAGAGTTGGGCCCTGGCAGCATTCCACTGGTCGGGCTCCTGAAAGTCAATATCGGGGGCAGTGTGGTGTACCAGCGTAAAGGTACTCATCCAGAAGTGGAAGACTAACCAGGGCAACAGCCAGAACTTAACAAAGCCACAAAGGCCAGTGGTTGCGAGCAAAAGGGGGAAGGCGATCGCTCCAAACCCAAAAACGACCAGAACTGACAATTTTACTTTCTGCCGATCCTTTTCCTCAAAGTTTTCCGGGTTGAAATGCAGTGCTGCCCAATGGACAATTGATGCCAGCCACCAAAGTCGGCCTCGTAGTGCCTGGTAACCGCGCTGTCCCAACCAGTTTAAATCAGCGTATAGCTCCGGTCTGAGGGGTTGCCAGGCATTATCTACCTCCATTTTGTTCGTGTGTTTGTGGTGATGGTTGTGCAGGATACGCCAACTGTGAAAGGGATAGATCAGGGGTGCCATAAAGAGATGACCTACCAAATCGTTTACCCACCGCCGTTTGGCAAATGAGCGATGTCCGCAGTCATGCCCTACCACAAAAAAACCGGTTAACGCTGTTCCAGTAAAAATCCAGGCAACAGGTAACAAAAACCAGGGGGCGATCGCCAGACTCAAGTACCCCAGACCTGCCATCAACAGGCTCATAAAGGCTGCTGTCCAGGCTTTTCGCAAATCTTTCTGAAAGCATTCTTTGGGTAGGGTCTTGAGAATATCTTTCAAGCATATTTTGGGAGCCAACAGTGGGGCCAGCAAATGATCGGGTACTACGGTTGATACGGTCATGAATGGTGTCTTTCCTCAATAGTTCAGATTGCAGAACCAGGGCACATAAAAAACCTGCTAGGCAGAGGAGGTAGCAGGCATGGTTAAAGGTTTTGATTGTAGATAAACGCGCAGGCAAATACGCAGCAGCGTCGGATCAAAGATACCTGCGCTCTCTTATTTCAGCTACAAAACTTAAGTATCCTATCATACTTTGGCAAACCTTGTTTGGGTGCAGGTCAGTTCCACTACCGACCATTGATGTAGTAGTCCCTGGTTCCTTTAGCGCTGATTGCCTCCCCCAGGCGGCTAATGGCATGCACGTATGCGGCTGTGCGAATTGGAATCGAAAGGTCGCGGGCGATCGCCCAGATGTGTTCTGCTTCCTGCACCATCCGTTGTTTCAACCGTTGATTGATTTCCTCCAGACTCCAATATAAGCCACTGCGATTTTGCACCCACTCAAAGTAGCTGACCGTAACCCCTCCGGCATTGACCAGGATATCGGGGAAGACATAGATTCCTTTATCTTCCAGAATTTTATCAGCCACCGAAGTGGTTGGGCCGTTTGCCACTTCAAAAATCATTTTTGCCCGAATATTAGCCGCATTAGCTTCCGTGATCTGGTTTTCCAAAGCAGCGGGTACCAGTATATCCACATCTAAAGTCAGCAGGTCTTCGTTGGTAATCACCTCTTCGGCTGTGGTGTGGCAAACGGTGTCTTTGCAGTACATAGCCTGGATACGGCGGCTAGACTCCTTGAAGCGGCGGACGTTGGGAATATCCAGCCCCCCTTTTGAATAAATACCTCCTTGAGAATCGCTCACAGCCACAACCTTGTAACCTGCCTTATACAACAGTTCTGCCAGGATGGCTCCTGCGTTGCCAAATCCCTGAATGGCAACTGTAGTCGCTTCAGGTGGTTGATCAAACTTGGGCATCATGGTCTGAATGACGAAGAAAGCCCCCGTGGCAGTGGCCGATTCTCGCCCCAGGCTACCGCCCATGCTGATGGGTTTGCCAGTTACGACTGCTGGACTGATTTGACGTTTGATGATGCTGTACTGATCCATCATCCAGCCCATGACCATAGCATTGGTGTAAACGTCAGGGGCAAGAATGTCTACGTCTGGTCCGATGAAATCAGCGATCGCATCAATATAGCCCCGACTCAACCGCTCCAGTTCCATGCGCGAAAGCTCTTTCGGATTGACCGTAATCCCCCCTTTAGCTCCACCAAAGGGTAGACTCAATGCAGCGCATTTAAAGGTCATCCAGAAGGCCAGAGACTGCACCTCATCCAGGGTCACACTGGGATGGTAGCGAACTCCGCCTTTACCAGGACCTCTGGTGTCGTCGTAGCGTACCCGGTAGCCCTGAAAAACTTTGAGGGAACCGTCATCCATACGAACGGGGATGGAAACAGTGAGGCTGGTTTGGGGAAATTTCAGAGATTCGATCGCATCTTCTGAGATGGAGGTGTATTTCAACGCCTGCTTCAGCCTTAGCCCCGCATCAGATAATAACGAACCTGCCATACTACGTACCTCTCAGTAAGTCGCTGGTGCCAAGAGAAGGCTTGCAGCCGTAGCAGAGTCAGTCACTGGCAATGAATGGTTGGTTGTTAGTGGTTAGCCATTTGGGGTTGATAGCTTTGAGCTTCGATGACTCCTAACACCGGAAACCTCACTAACCGTAGGGCTGGCCGCTGAGGGCTGATAGCCTGTCGCGATCGCACTTCTCAGTAAAAAGAGCCGCGATACTTTGTAGCAGAAGCGATTGGGTTATCTTCTTCTATCGTGCCCGATTACTTGAAGGTTTAAGGCATAATCATCCCTACTCGATGAAAAGAAATGTGTAGTTTGCTACAAATGACCACAAGGTCAGGAACTGGAAATTGGGGAGATGATATAGCGGTAGTCATTGTGGTTAGGACGGGGATGCAGGGGTGGAACTCCTGGCTGGGGGCAAAGGCCCAACTCCCTCTCGAATTCCAATGTCCTGACGCACCTGCGTAAAGCTATAT
>JAIMBL010000067.1 GCA_023511615.1 Leptolyngbyaceae cyanobacterium HOT.MB2.61 | reverse complement strand
CGAACAGATTCGTTTAGAGCAAGCAAGTTGTTAAGAGCGTCTTACTTTTTCCTCATCCTTTAATAAAAAAGACTACCAATCCTAAAACCCGACAACGCAGCGGTGAAGTGATGGTTCACTACCCAAAGAAGCTAGGATAGCGTTTGAGAAACAGCAATAGAGCAAGTCTATTTGAATTGTCAGCAGACGAGAGGCTTAAGCCCTTGTTCTAAAAAGGATATGTGTTTAGCGTATCTCTGCCCTGTCAGCCCTCACCCTAAATTCCTCTCTTAGAGGGCTACTGTGTATACGCATCTTGGGCATGAGCTAAAGACCAATCTTGAAAGAGAATCGTTCAGTTTTACTGTATCGCTGAATTATAGCTTTGGTCAGAACGCTTAAGACAAGGGTAATGGTAGAAAATCAATACCAGATAGGCGTTACCAGATAGGCGTTCTGACTCGCCTCCCCCCCGTTATACATGGCTACGGCTATAATATCTATTTCGTTAAAAGTCCTTGCCTGATCAAGCACATATTCTGTATTCAGGGTTTAAATGGAAAAACATAGGTTTTGCTGAGTTAATCGTGTTTCTATGGCTGCTGAGGGCAACGGTCTTGAGAAAAAATATCCTTGACCAAATTGATAGCCTAGTTGTCGCAGTCGTTCTAATTGGTGTTGTGTTTCGATGCCTTCTGCAATCGGCTTTAGGTCTAATTGGTGACTGAGGGCGGCGATGGTTTCAACGATTTGGCGATCGCGCTTGCCCGCTTGAATTTGATGCACAAAGACGCGATCGACTTTGAGGTTGTCAATGGGTAAGCAATGCAGATAGTTTAAGGACGAGTAGCCCGTACCAAAATCGTCAATACTAATCTCAATTCCTCGTTCTTTCAACTGGCTGAGTAGGGTAATGGTCGATTCAACATCTTCAATCAACATGCTTTCCGTCAATTCTAAAGCTAGACAAGTTCCGGGCAACCGAGTTTGTGTGAGCACGCGATCGACTTCTGCCAGCAGATCCGGTTGGCACAAATCCTGGGCTGAGAGATTGACGCTCACCTTTAAAGCGGAGAGTTCCGGGAAAGCGGTTTGCCATGCCACCAGTTGCTCACAGGCGCTCCACAGCGCCCAATAGTCTAGCCGCGTAATTAGTCCGGTTTCTTCTGCAACTGCAATGAAGTCTCCAGGCGGTTTCATCCCCTGGGTGGGATGTTGCCAGCGGATCAGGGCTTCAAATCCCGCAATGCATCCCGTATCCAACGCCACAATCGGTTGATAGTGCAGCACAAATTCCTGATTTTCGATCGCGCGGCGCAGATCGTTTTCTAAATGGAGGCGCTGCAGAGCTTGGATATGCATCTCCGTATTAAAGATTTCATACCGCGCCCTGCCATTGCGCTTTGCCCGATACATTGCAATATCAGCATCTCGCAGCAGGTCAGAGGCTTGCCCATAGTCTTTTGTCCCCAACACAATGCCAATGCTGGAAGTTGTATACACTTCCCGGTTCTCGATCAGGATGGGGGACTGCAACATGGCAAAAATTCGCTCTGTTGCGCGGATAGCTTCTTGAATATGGTCGATATCTTCTAGCAAAATTACAAACTCATCCCCACCCAGCCGAGCAACCAAGTCAGTACTTCGCAGTGTGGTTTGGAGTTTTTGGGCGATCGCAATTAATAACTGATCGCCTGCTAAATGCCCTAAACTATCGTTAATGACTTTGAAACGATCGAGATCCAAAAAAAGCACGGCAAACTGATAAGTGTTCAGTCGTTTAGCCCGATGAATCGATAATTCCAACCGTTCAATCAAGAGTTGACGATTGGGTAATCCGGTGAGCGCATCATGCAGGGCATCATATTGCAACTGTTGCTGAACTTGAATGCGCTCCGTCACATCCCGCGATGTGGTTTGCAGTTGGATAACGTTTCCAGTTGCATCCAGAATCGGTTTGGTGAGGGTTTCAAACCAGATATATGCACCCGACTTGTGCCGAATCCGGTAGGTAATCGGAGCTGACTTTCCCTCTGTTGCAGCGCTATGGATTTCCTGATAGATGCGCTCGCGATCGTCAGGATGAAAGAACCCATAGGGATCTTGTCCTAGCATTTCCTGATAGCGATATCCCAGCAGGGCTTCGCAGGATGGACTGACATACCTATATCGCCCATCCAGGTCATGCAAGCAGACGAGATCGTTCATATTTTCAGCCAGTAACTGATAGCGGGTTTCACTCTCCCGCAAGGCCGCTTCCGCTCGTTTGCGATCGCTGACATCCAGAATCAGCGTATCCCAAATAATGTCACCATTGGCCTGCTGAGTCGGCCTACCCGCCGCCTCCAACCACTTTTCGCATCCTGATGGGGTGATAATCCGCCAAGCGTGGAACCAAGGTTGCAGCGTTTGAGCCGACTCCATCACCGAAGCCCGCATTTCCGGCAAGTCTTCTGGATGAATCATTTGCCACAGAATGGTGGCATCTTCTACCACCTGCTCAGCCTCCACCTCCCACAATCGATAACAGCCCGCACTCATATACAGCACACCATCAGTACCATCGGTGCGGAGGATATAACGGAAAATGGCCCCTGGCACATTGGCGGCCATATTTTGAAAGCGGATTTCGCTTTCTCGTAACGCCGCCGCAACTCGTTGGCGCTCTGCCAGTTCCAGTTGCACTTGTTGATAAAGACTAGCTTGCTGAATTGCGATTTCTAGTTGCGCTGTAACCGCCCGGGCTAACTCAACCTGAGCATCGCGCCAAATGAAGGGTTGCTGGGTCGTGGTGATGGTAAAACTGCCCCACAGATTGCCGTCAATCACTAGCGGAATCAGCAACCATGCTCCGGGGAGGATTTTGGCAATTTCCTGGTTAATCTCATCCCGCAGTTCAGCGGTCGATTGAAGTTGTACACACTGCAACTGCTTCAGTTGGGCGGCAAAGGGATTCCCCTCATCGGCAATTTCAAACCCAATCAGGCTCGGACTATCCGGGTTGTGGCGAAACTCCGCCAGATGCTTCCAAACCCCTTGCTCTGGTAAATACTGCACCACAAAGCAATCCAGATTTTTCAATAGTTGTGCTGTTTCCCTAGTGGCCGTGGCAAAAATGGTCGCTAAATCTAGGGAGTTACGGATTGCTTGAACCACTCGGTTCAATGCCTGTTCCTGAAGAATTTTTTCCTGCAAACGAGTAACGTCCCGCCCCACCGATTGAATCTCGATTAATTCTCCATGGTCATCAAAGATGCCGATATTGAGCCAATGGGTCCAACCAATCTGATTGTTTGGCCGCAGGTCTTGATTGATATTTTCAAAGCTGGGATTTTCTGGACTGAGGGCAGCAATCTTGCGATGCAGGATTTCGATCTCCTCAGGGGGCACAAAGCGACTCCAGGGGAGACCTATTATCTCGTCTACGGTGCATCCCAAGGTCAGACAAAGGGCATCGTTGGCAAAGGTAATGGTGGTATCGGGGAGCAATCGCAAGATCAAATCGGTTTGCGCTTGAACCACCTGACGGTAACGCTGCTGACTATTCAGTTCACTATTCAGTAGAGTATTTTCCACAAGTTGCTGTTCTAATTCTCGGCGTTGACGTTCTGCCTCCTGGCGTTTTCGCTCGGTAATATCTTGAAACGCTGCGATCGCACAGATCACCTGCCCTTGGGCATCAACAATGGGAGTAGCCCACATCTCCAGCGACACCACCTGATCAAGCCGCTGGACTTCCAGATCGTCAACTCGCGCGGTTTGTCCAGCCAGTGCCAGTGTACTGGGCAATGATTCCACAGGATAAAGCTGCTGCATCCCCGCCTGATAAACCTGGAAGAACGCTGAGAATTGCTCCAACTCCAATTGGGCAGAAGGGTCAACCCCCAGCAAGGCGCGCCCCATGGGATTGAGATACGTCACTTCTCCCGCCGGATTGTGAACTGCGATGCCAATAGGAGCTACCTCAAAAAACTGAATTAGCCAAGGTTCAGAGGCGGAGGCATCAGCAGACAGGAATTCGACCAGGAGTTTGACAGCTTCCGGCGTTTTTTCCCAATCTTCGGGAGAAATCTGCTCAAACGAAAAGGGATGCCGTTTTGCCATAGCTGCGGCAGTGAGGAGAGGATAAAGCGCTGATCTAAAGTGTGCCCACTTTTTTGAAGATAAGCAATTTTCAAATTCCTTACAAGAAATTCTGGTTACTACTCAGGCTCTTGCCCAATGGCACAACGCCCTCATCCCTCTCATAATTAAGGAAAAGGGAGCCAGAAACTCTTTCCCTTCGCCCATTTTGGAAGAGGGGAACACAAGGGGAGAGGGCGACTTGAGCAGGATTTGCCTAATGGATAGCCCAAAAAGGGAGAAGGGGAACCGAGGTCTTAGCTACTCTCCCTTCTTGGGGGTGGGGTGGGGGTAGGCTGAGTCGTTACATTCATTGAGCAAATGTCTCACACCACTGAGTTAAAAAAACAACTTCTAGCTCCCGTATGGCAGGCAACATTACCCACCTGCTCAATTTTTAACAGCAGCGTATCGGCATCACAGTCATAATAAAATTCTTTGACTTTTTGGATATGTCCAGACGTTGCCCCTTTGTGCCACAGTTCTGCACGCGAACGGCTCCAGTAGTGGGCTTCTCCAGTTTCTAGTGTGCGCTGAATCGACTCACGGTTCATCCATGCCATCATCAAGACGGTATTGTCCAGATAATCTTGGGCGATCGCCGGAATCAAGCCCTGTTCGTTGAACTTAAGTTGTTCTATCCATAAAAGAGTTTGATTCATCGTCACTATTGGGTGAGACAATTATTCAAGGATTGCAGCAAAAATAAGGTATCTAGTTTTCGCCCAATCAACACCAGTTGATTCTTGGGGGTAGTTGTCCACTCACTATCGTTGATTGTGAATCGTTTACCACTGAGTTGGAATAAATGTCGCTTTGGACTCTCAGCAAAGTAGAGTACCCCCTTTGCTCGAAACACAATATCCGGCAGTTGATAATCTAAAAACTGCTGAAATTTTTTGACGGATAGGGGACGATCGCTTTGAAAAGACACCGACATAAACCCGTCATTACTAAGACGAATCAAATCCATAAACTCCTGACGGGTTCTGGCATCGTCTGCGAAAACTCCCTGCATGGAGCTAGTCACTGTCCAGGAACCGGGCTTCTGTACACCCCGCATCACCATACACATATGAGTAGCTTCCACCACAACCGCTACCCCCTGAGGTTTGAGTAAGCCTTGCAGGGCATCGGCGATCTGTTGCGTCAGGCGTTCTTGCACCTGCAAACGACGGGCGTACATTTCGCAGATACGGGCAATCTTGGATAAACCGATGACTTTGCCATTGGGAATATAGGCGACGTGGGCGCGTCCCAAAATTGGCAAAATGTGGTGTTCGCAGGAGCTAAACAGATCAATGTCCCGCACGAGTACCATTTCATTGGTATCCTCGTGAAAGACCGCTCCATTGAGCAACTCATCTAGAGATTGGTGATAGCCGGAGGTGAGGAATTTGAGGGCTTTGACCACTCGTTTAGGCGTATCGCGCAGTCCTTCGCGATCGGGGTCTTCACCCATGCCTAACAGAAGTGTGCGAACCGCTTGCTGCATTTCCGCTTCAGAGACGGGCGATTTTGATTCTGTAATTACCGATTGCTTGCGGATATCGTCAGGAGAAAAAGATAGTGTCATGAGTGAAATTGGGTTAAGTGATAATCAGCCGTAGAAATAAAGGAGCGAAGTATGCCCCCTCTCAGCAAACGACTGCACTGCTGAAAGACTGTGGATCAGGCAAGACAACCAGTAAGCTGGTGTCTCAGTTCTCCTGTATTCAAGTTGCGCCCAATCAAGACTATTTGGTTCTTAGGCGGTGTGCGCCATTCGTCTCCTTGCAAGTCGAAGCGAGGACCGCTGAGCTGAAAGATGTGGCGCAGTTCGCTTTCGGCAAACCAGAGAATTCCTTTTGCTCGAAATACCTCTTTCGGCAATTGATCATGCAGGAAAGTTTCAAACTTTTTCACATCAAAGGGGCGATCGCTCTCAAAGGCGATCGACACAAACCCATCATTATCTAGATGATCGGAATGGTGATGATGGTGTTCATGAGGATGATGGGTATGAGCTTCATGATGGTCATGCGAATGATGGTGATGATCGTGCGAATGATCATCGCGATCGCGCTGAGTTTGTTCAATCTCTTCTTGAACAAGATCCGCATAGGCTTCTGGATTGTTGTAGCCCACATCTAAAATTAGTGGCAACGGCACCTTGCCATACTGGCTATGAAGAATCCTGGCTCCTACCTTGACCGTGATAATGTAGGCTTCTAATTCTTTAATTTTCTCTGGCGACGCGAGATCCGTTTTATTCAAGATTGTGACATCGCCATAGGCAATTTGCTTAAAGGCCGCTTCACTATCAAAGTGATCGGGAGTAAAGCTTTCCGCATCAACAACTGTAATAATTGAGTCAAGCCGTGTGAAATCGCGCAATTCAGTGCCTAAAAACGTCAGAATAATCGGCAGCGGATCGGCAACTCCAGTAGTTTCAATCACCATATAATCCACGCGATCGTCCCGCTCTAAGACACGATAAACAGCATCCACCAATCCGTCATTAATCGTGCAACAAATACAGCCATTGCTCAGTTCCACCATATCTTCGTCCATGGACACGAGTAACTGGCTGTCAATGTTAATATCACCAAACTCATTCACCAGAACAGCGACCTTTAAATCATGGCGATTGTTCAAGATGTGATTCAACAGCGTCGTCTTTCCGCTACCTAAAAAGCCTGTGATGATAGTGACAGGCATTCCTCGCTTGGGAATTTCTAAAGTCGTTGGATTGGAAACAGTTGCTAAGTCAGTCATATCCAATTCCTCAAATTAAATTGCAATGCATTCAATCAATTGTGTTTTGATTTCTTCCGCATCCAAGTTTCGTCCAATAAATACGAGTTGATTACGAGTTAGTTGTTCCGGGGACGTAATGCGATCGCTCTTCATAGCACACCGTTTGCCGCTCAGTTGCAAAACATGGCGCAGTTGGCTGCCCTGGAACCAGACAATTCCCTTTGCACGGTAAATATCAGGAGACAGATGATCCAGGAAGTTTTGGAACTTGGGTAGGTCGAAGGGGCGCTGACGCAGTTGCTCTGGAAGCGATTCGCTTTCAAATGAAACAGCTACAAACCCGTCATTTTCTAAATGATGAGAATGCCCGTGGTCATGAGAATGAGTTGGGCTGTATGAGTTGCAGTAGGTGTTGGGATTGTTAAAGCCAACATCTAGAATTAACGGTAGCAGTACTTTACCGTATTGGGTTGTGATGATTCTTGCCCCAGATTTGATGGAACGAATATAATTCTCTAACTCAGCCACGACTTGGGGAGAAACCAGATCGGTCTTATTTAACAAGATGATGTCCCCAAAAATTAGTTGGTTGAGCGCGGCTTCACTATCATAATGACTAGGTGTAAAGGATTCAGCATCTACGACCGTCAATACTGAATCTAGTCGCGTGACATCCCGTAACTCTGTGCTGACAAAGCTCAACATGATCGGCAAGGGGTCAGCAATTCCAGTGGTTTCAACCACAATATAATCAATCGAGTCATTGCGATTGACTATTTTATACACGGCATCAACCAAGCTTTGATTGATCGTGCAACAAATACAACCATTACCTAGTTGCACCATATTCTCATCTACAGAAACTAACAGTTGTGAATCGATATCAACATCACCAAACTCATTCACGACCACGGCAATCTTTAAGCCTTGGCGATTGTTCAAAATGTGATTCAGCAGCGTCGTTTTTCCACTGCCCAAAAAGCCTGTGATGATCGTAACGGGCGTGACAGACTGAGGGACATTGACGAATTCTGGACAAACCTGCATGACTGAATTAGACATCATGACTCCTTAAGTTCGCAAGTAAGTCTCAGCCAGATGATAGACCAGCGCTTTCTGTTGCATGGTTTGAAAAATGTTGTAAAACCCATTGGCACGAGACGGAGTCAGGCTGATATCCAGTCCAGTTTGCTGAATGAAATCGGGTGTTAACTGAACGATTTCTGCAGGAGTCAGCCCGTTCAATCCCTCGACCAACAGCCCCACTAATCCCTTTGTCAGTTGAGAATCGGAATCGCCCTGAAAAATCACCTTGCCCTGCTCCAAACTGGCAGTCACATACACCTGAGACACACAGCCAGGAACTTTATGTTCTGCTATCTTTTGCTCATCAGGAAATGGCGGCAGGCGCTTGGCGAACCAGAGCAGATATTCATAGCGCTGCTTCGGTTCCGAAATCTGTTGGAACCGTTGGACGATCCGCTCAAGGGAGGCAGGCAAGGGCTGGGATACAAGCGGCATACTGTTCTGGCAGCAAGATATTCATAGAATGATAATCATTCTCATAGTACAAGATCTTTGTTGCTTTGGACAGGTCTTGCGGCTTTTATCTAGCAGTATTGGTAGAATCTACGAACTTGATGCATGGGCGAAAGCATCTGCTGATGAGCAAAAAGATAGAGCGCCTTTTCCGCAAAGCGCTGCTGGAGGGGGGCGAGATGGCATATTCCCTCTACGAATAGGAGTTAGAGGAGCATAATGATTACTGGTACGACGGGCTAAAAGTCGATCGCGATGATTTCGTGTTTGTAGTCATAGAAAACTCAGGGCATGCAGCAATGGTGCTGATCATGCCCGATAAAACAGTATTAGCGAATGAAGTGGCTAGAGCAAAGCTGTCAGAATTTTGGCAAGGCAACTATAGCCCCAATCTAAATCGGCTGATTCCGACAATGGCGGATGAATTGGCGAACGATTCGCTCTTCGTCAATGGAGTGAAGATGGTTGACCACAAATCGGCAAAGCAGGCATAGGGTAACAACGGGCTAGATATTAACGAATTTGCAAACTTCGAGGTAATAGCAAATATTGACCAATCCAGCGAATACGACCTTGCTGCTCAAATTGGCTCAGCAACCGAGTTACCGTGACTCGTGTCGTGCCTAGCGTGTCGGCAATATCCTGATGGGTCAGGCGGAGATGAATCAGTTGCCCTTGGTCAGCCTCGTGACCAAATTGATCCGCTAGCCAGTCTAATAATTGCTGTAACCGCTGATGAATTTGTCCGCTGCGAAGCCGCAGCAAGGTTTGAGTTTGGTAGAGATGGGACGATAGCACTTGATTCAGGCGATCGCATTTTTTGGGTTGGATCGCACGAACCCTAACATCCGTCAAACACTCGACTTCATAGGGTTGAATCAGGGCGAGGGGGTGACCTATAACATCTTCTAGTCCCCAAAATCCGAGAACAATCACAGTGCCATCTTCGGTGAGCGTATAAGTACGCACTGCTCCAGCTTCTATTTGCCAGAGGGAATTTTCACGCAGTGGAAGATGCTCTCGACGCTTAAATGTGCATACCTCTAACTTTGGTGCGATTAGAGTAGAATTAGCCATTCATCAATTCCTCAGGATATCTGGGTTTAGGCATAACGGGGATACTGCTCTGCAACATTTACATTACTTGCGCGCAGTCACGAAGGGTGTGCTGTGCGCGATCGCGTGCCATCAGCATTCCCCAATCGACTAAGGCACATGAGTTGACTTTCAATTGCAGCAAATAAATTTGGCATTTCCCAACAACAATTTGGGCAAAACCAATAGACACCAAAGCTACGAGCATAACGTAATAGGTTTCCAGTACAGCAAATTCAATCATTCATGAAGTCTTCCCACTGTCTAGCCTGGTTGAGGGTGGATAACGGCGTTGACCTCCCATGGAAGATCAAGCAGCAGATTGTAGCCTTGATATAAATTCTCAATAAGCCAAAGAAATTGTAGCACATTTTAACAATTCCCTTCAGGCTGCAGATTCCCACTCTATCTACTTAACTAAAACCTGTTCAAAGGGAGATATTTGTTTTTCTTGACGACTCAAAACTAGGCAAGTAATACAAACGATCTGGCGATCAAGCCGGATTTCTGAGATTCTTAATAAGACCTTAATATTATCTTATTGCTATTCTATTGAGAATTTTTCTAAGCTTGACTCCGTCAAGCCTTATTGAGATATATTCTTAATAAGCAAGAGCAGTTTTCCAAGGTGGTTATCTATGCAAACTTACGATAATTCATCGGTCAAATATGACTGGTGGGCACGAAATGCTCGATTTGCCAATCTCTATGGCTTATTCATTGCTGCTTATGTGGTTCAGGCTGTCCTGATTACTTTCTGGGCAGGTGCGTTCACGTTGTTTGAAATTTCCTGGTTTGATGCCTTTCGTCCGATGGGTAAACAGGGACTGATTCTCTTGCCCCACTTGGCAACCCTGGGTTTGGGTGTAGGAGACGAACGTGCACTCAATTCGGTAGAAGTTTAGCCTCCCTGACTCGACTCTCCTTATTCTCTCATGGGTTTTTATCTTCGGGGATTCTATTTAGTGATCAAGAGCCCCTTTATCTCTCTTCATCAGGGTGGATGGTATGTTCTCATTCGGGATTGAACACGAAGTTGCTTTTCTCAATGATCTTCATCAATTTGCAGATTTCTCTTGTACTGAGTTTGATCACTTCAATCAAATCATTGATCAACTGCCGATTTACCCAGATGACTATGCCCAGTTACGCCTAGGTGATGCTGGAATCAAACAAAAACGATGGTATATCGAAGGGTTTGAGCGCTTTTCGGAAGATGGCAAGGTGATCGATTGTATGCCTAAGGGGATTGAGATTCGCACTACCATTCATTCCAGCATTCAGGGGGCGATCGCTGAGTTGTCAGAAAGCTTTTCGCTCTTGCAGCAAGCAGCACTCCAGTTTGGATTTACGCCCGTCTTGGTGAGTTTTAATCCACACTACACAGCATATGAACCCAAGCCGCCGTTAAACCACTACGAACTGCAAAGGAGACAAACATCACCTGAAAAACAAACCGCTCATATTGCGATGCTCACCTACGGCCCCGATCTAAATTTTTCGATCGCGGGCTTGTCCCCTGAGCAAGTAATTGAGATTGGTCAAAAACTCACGTTTTATAGTCCTTACATTGTGCCATTTAGCTTTAGCTCTCCGTTTTATTGTGGGAAGTTGTGGGCAGGGTTGTCTGTGCGAACCTATCTCCGAACCGGAATGAGGCCCGCAGCGATGGTCTTTTTAGAACATGCAGATGATCTGATTGCCAGTCATCCTTCGTTGACTAAGATTGCCCGCATTCCATCTGAGGTTGGCAGAATTGAATTCAAAGCTTTTGATAGTTGCGATGATTTCCAACTATATGCAGCGCTTTTAGCTTTATTAAAAGGCATTGCTCTTGATCAATCCTTAGGGGGATACGCCCTCATTCCTGATCGCCAACTGCATCAGTTATCAGCCATTCATGGGTTTGCCAACGACACTATTTACCATCAGGCGATCCAGGTGCTAAAAGCGGCTGAAATCGCATTAGAGCATGATGCCGATCGTCATTTATTGCAGCCGTTATGGGCGTTGTTAAACCAGCGAGCAACACCCGCTCATCGATTCATTCAACGATTCCAACAGTTTGGCACCCTAGAACAAACCCTGAGGCAAACCTATCAATGACTCATCCCTTTTATTGCTCAGATGTATCCAAGGAAGTAGGGGAAGACTTAATCGGCAGTGCCACCCCTTATCAAACCTTCATCCTGGTGCAGTGTCCATTTCCTTGGGCAGCAAATGCATTTGACTCAAAGTGGATTCCCCAGGATTTACAGGATCTGGTTACTTCTGTGAAAGCATCTGGATTACCGGTTCAGTTTCTGCTGATTAATCGAATTGTGAATAAAAGTCTGGCGCAGGAGATGAGTCTTGATGGACTCACCCGACTCTTGATTTATCAACGCACGCCAGATAGATTTTGTCAGGGCTATCATCGCTATGAATGCGAGATTCACCAACCTGCAGAAATCGCCCCTTTAATCCAATCTTTTTTACAGGGACAGGAGTTGTCTGAGCCAGCTTGCAATCGGCTTGTGCGAGATTTATTGATTTGTGTGCATGGAAGCCATGATAAATGTTGTGCCAAATATGGATTTCCCTTTTTTCGTCAAGCGATCGCCACAATCGCCCATCTCAAAACTGAACTCCAAACTCAGCAGGACTCCCTTGAACAACCAACCATTCGGGTGTGGCAAACGAGCCACTTTGGCGGACACCGATTTGCACCGACCTTGATTGATTTTCCGACGGGACGCTATTACGGCAGGATGACTCAATCTGCTTTACACGCCATTCTGACGCGATCAGGGGATGTGCAGATGTTAGCAGGTGTCTATCGCGGTTGGAGTATCCTACCGACTTGGCTACAGAGCGCAGAACGAATGTTAATGTTTCGCGATGGTTGGTTATGGTTTGATGCCAAATTGGCATATCAGATGATTCACCAAAGTGCTGATGGTCATACCATTCAGGCGAGATTATCGGTCATGCGATCGGATGGAAAAATACGCGCCTACACAGTAGAAATTGTCAAAGATCCCTGTAAGACGGTTTGTCTCAGAACCTCTTGTGGAGCTTCCCAGGAATCAGAACAAGCTAAATATGAGGTCAAATCTCTTGTTGATTCCAACTCCAATGAATCATTTGTTTCACCCTTCCATTCTCACCTCTACCAAGTATCTCAATGAACTGTCCTTGCTGCTCCGGAAAGCTACTCAGACATATCGGCAGAAGTGGTTTGTAGTAGACACCAAAGCCACGAACATGACATAGCAGATTTTCATGGTAACAAGGGCAGTCATGCATGAGGTCTCGTCACTCTCTACCATCGTGACTATCGTGCTAAAATTCTGCTAGTTGCAAGGCGGTGTTGCACGCGAACGTGATTTTGCGCTTATAGCGGCCATGTAAGTTATCATTGAGCAATTACGTTGTATCTCAATCTTCACATCGCTGCAGAATTCAGAGTTGCATCGTTTGCAGCCTTATGCAGTTATTAAGGGTTACAAGAAAGGAGAAGTGGCGTTGCATAATGAGAATATGAAATCAGGGTGAGATCAATAGCAATGCCCCGAATGTGGTTCAACTAGTCTCAGTAAGAACGGCAAGCAAAGAGGTAAACAAAATTACCTGTGTAAGGACTGTCGCCGACAGTTCATTGAAGTCTATGATCCACCTTCTGACTATGACGATGAGTTCAAGCGTGAATGTCTCAAAATATATGTCAACGGCATGGGATTTCGCGGCATTGAACGAGTCAAAGGTGTTCACCATGCCACGGTCATTACTTGGGTCAAACGAATGGGTGACTTATGACCCGATGCCTATGATCCAGATGGTCCACCTCAGGTGGGTGAATTGGATGAACGGGAGACCTTTGTTGGCTCCAAAAAAACAAAATCTGGCTCTGGACTGCGGTTGACCACTTCCGACAAGGGATCTGAGGGTGGGTTCTGGGCGACCTAGTGCGGAGACCGTTCGACCCTTGTGGGCAATCGTTTCAACCTAGCAATGCTATTTTTATGTCACCGATGGTTGGACTGTTTATCCGGGGTTCATTCCAGACAGAGACCACATTGTGAGCAAGACCTACATGACCCGAGTGGAGGGAGGAAACACACGCTTGCGGCACTATCTTGCTCGCTTGCATCGCAAGACGTTGTGCTATTCCAAATCCGTAGAGATGCTGAAGCACTCGATTCGATTGCTATTGCACTATCTCCAATTTGGTGATGTCCCTGTCCATCAGTGAATCATATTCCTATTCAGCAACGCCAGATTTTGGATTGGAAAGTCGTTGCAATCGCTGGTGCTGATTGGCGGTAGCGAGTTCGGTAGGGGCGGTGATGGCTGGCTGGGGCATAGCACTATCTTAATGATTGACCCCGAACAGCAGATTATGATGTTATTGAGGCTTGAATCTGAGCAATACATTGAGGTTGGTACCTTTAAGGAGGAGAGGCTTGTCTCTCCTACCTTTCCAGATCTACAGCTAACAGTTGAACAGATATTTTAGAGCGGTTAATCAGGCAGACCTATGACCCCTCTCATGCTCCATCGCTGGACGGTGGAAGACTATCACCGCATCGTGGAAGCGGGTGTGTTAGCCGACCACCACTGTGAACTTATTCGGGGAGACATTGTTGAAATGGCACCGGAAGGTCCCCTTCACGCCCATCGTTGTGAGATGGCAGCCCGGTATTTGGAGCAATGCTTTGGTAAGGGTTGGTGGGCACGCCAGGGAAAGCCCATCACGCTGGCAGACTCAGAACCAGAACCAGATATTGCAGTTGTGCAACAGCAGGACTACAGCGATCGCCATCCGTTCTCTACCGAAATTGCTCTTGTCGTGGAGTATGCATCAACCACGCAGGCTAAGGATATGGGAGTTAAGCAAGAGATGTATGCCGAGGCGGCAATTCCCCACTACCTTGTTGTGGATTTGAAAGCCAGGGAGGTCATCCATTACTTCAATTGTGTCAATAACCAGTACACCTCCAAACAAACGGTTTCTGATGGAATGCTCCGGGTGGGGCAGATTCAGGTTGATGTCTCTCAACTTCTGGGCCAGTAAGAGGTTAGCGATCGCGTCGCTAACCTCTAAAATCAGGGAATGCAAAATCAGAACCAACTTCCTCAAATCCCTGCTTGTTCTTGGAATCGTGCGATCGGTCTGGGCTGGGAAAAGCCCTACACGGTCCGCTATGCCAGCAATCTGGATGATGGTCCCTTTCATGGCATGCCATTAGGTGGCTTTGGTGCCGGGTGCATTGGGCGATCGCACCGGGGCGACTTCAACCTCTGGCACATTGACGGTGGTGAGCATGTATTCAAATCCATTCCCGCCTGTCAGTTCAGCATATTTGAGCAAGTAGGTGAGCAAATTCAGGCATACGCCCTCTGCACAGAACCGCCAGAGGATGAAAGCCTTGGAACCTGGGAATGGTATCCGATGGTACGAGTCACGAGCCAGGAGCCAGGAATAGGAAAGGGGGAATGGGAAGTAGAGAGTCGGGCGATGGAAACTCATCACTCATCACCCAGCACTCAGCACTCATCCCCCCCTCCCGCTGGGACTTACCACGCCCTCTACCCCCGTAGCTGGTTTGTCTATGAAAATGTGTTTCAAGCTGCCCTGATCTGTGAGCAATTTTCGCCCATCATCGCCCACAACTATCAGGAAACCAGTTATCCCGTCGCTATTTTTGAGTGGACAGCGCACAATCCAACCGATGCGCCGATTACCCTCAGTATTATGCTGACCTGGCAGAACATGGTGGGCTGGTTCACGAATGCGGTGAAATCTTCAGAGGTTAGAATCCGGGATGATGGTAGTCCGGTGTATGAGTACCAGCCTCGTTTGGGCGAAAGTCGGGGGAATTTCAATTCGTTGATTGGAGATGAGTATCGCATTGGAATCGTAATGGGGAGGGAGTCAGGAGTTAGAAGTCAGAAGTCAGAAGGAATGCCTGTTGCTCGTCGCCCGTCGTCTGCCGCCTTCATTCAAAACTTCCCTCACCCTTCTGAAGGAGATGGACAGTGGGCGATCGCAACTTTACTCAACTCCAATCTCTACGAAGTCTTCTACCACACTCGCTGGAACCCGGTGGGTGACGGTTCAGATATCTGGCAGTCCTTTGCAGCAGAGGGTTCTTTGCCGGACGTGGATGATGAAACTCCGGCATCGGAGGGAGAGCAGGTGGGGGGGGCGATCGCTGTTCGCTTCACTCTTCAACCCGGACAGACGCGTAAAATCCCCTTTGTTTTAAGCTGGGATTTCCCCGTTACCGAATTTGCCGAAGGGGTGGAGTACTTTCGCCGCTACACCGATTTCTTTGGTCGGAATGGACAGAATGCCTGGGCGATCGCTCGCACTGCTCTTAAGCACTATCCCACCTGGCGTGAGCAGATCCAGACCTGGCAGCAGCCAATTCTGGATCGGGAAGATTTGCCGGATTGGTTCAAAATGGCACTGTTGAATGAACTCTACAACCTTACTGATGGCGGAACCCTCTGGAGTGCTGCCGACGAGCGCGATCCAGTAGGTCAGTTTGCTGTGCTGGAGTGTATTGACTACCGCTGGTACGAAAGTCTGGACGTGCGGCTATATGGTTCCTTTGCCCTGCTACTGCTATTCCCCAAACTGGAGAAAGCCGTCATGAGAGCCTTTGCGCGGGCCATTCCGGCCAGTGACGATCGCACCCGCATCATTGGCTACTACTACACCATTGGCGCAGAAAGCCCAAGGGCAGTTCGTAAAGTCGCCGGAGCGGCCCCCCATGACCTGGGCGCACCCAACGAGCACGTCTGGGAGAAAACCAACTACACCAGTTACCAGGACTGCAACCTGTGGAAAGACCTACCCTGTGATTTTGTGTTGCAAGTCTATCGGGATTATCTGCTGACAGGCGCAACAGATGGGGAATTTCTGGCCGAGTGTTGGGATGCGATTGTGCAAACCCTCACTTACTTAAAGACGTTTGATCAAGATGAGGATGGCATCCCAGAAAATTCCGGCGCACCCGACCAGACCTTCGATGATTGGAAATTGCAGGGTATCAGTGCCTACTGTGGCGGCCTGTGGCTGGCAGCATTGGAGGCGGCGATCGCGATCGGACACCTCTTAGAAAGGAATGAAACCTTAACCTCCAGATCTGACTTAGCCAACCCAACTCAAAACTCTAAACTTAAAACTCAAATCTCCCAATTCCAGTCCTGGCTTGACCAAGCGCGCCCCATCTATCAGGACACCCTCTGGAACGGTCAATACTATCGCCTCGACAGCAAAAGCGGTTCCAACATTGTGATGGCAGACCAGCTCTGTGGACAGTTTTATGCCCGTTTGCTGAAACTGCCCGACATTGTTCCAGAAGAATGCGCTCAAACCGCTTTGCAGACGGTCTACGACACCTGCTTCGTCAAATTCAATCAATATCTGAGCTCTGGTGCCCTCAAAACTCAAAGTTTCACTTCTGTTCAGGAAGCCAGAGTTGCGGAGGCGCAGGCAACTGCTCTCGGTGCAGCCAATGGTGTTCGTCCCGATGGTTCTCCCGAAAATCCAAAAGCCACTCATCCGCTTGAAGTTTGGACAGGCATTAACTTTGGGCTGGCTGCCTTTTTAGTGCAGATGGGAATGGCAGAGGAGGCTTTTCAAATCACGGAGGCCGTAGTGCGGCAGATTTACGAAAATGGGTTGCAGTTCCGTACACCTGAAGCCATTACGGCTAGCGGTACATTTCGCGCCTGCCATTACCTGCGGGCAACGGCAATTTGGGCAATTTATCAGCAGATGCTAATGTTTCGCTCAAATCCTTCGCTTTAGCGCATCCAAAGGAACTTCCTCCAGGTAGTTACGTCACAGCCTATATCGCCTTTCTGGGTTGTTGATGAAAGAGTAGTGTAAAACACTCTTTCGTTCCAGGCATAGCCCTAGAAAATTCTGCTATTTGGCAATCTACAACCCTTGCCGCCAAATCTTTTAAGCTCTACGCAGGTGCGTTAGGAGATTGGGTAGACCTAACAAGGTAATGATGAGCGGCGCCAGCCGCCATCTTTAACAACTCAAAAATCATGACGATTTGGGCACTACCAGGAGATTGAAATTAAAGAGGGCGTGGGGGCTCTGTCCCCAACCGGCATGGAACCCCTGCACCCCATCCTAACCACAATGATTACCGCTATGAGAAAGCTGCGGGTGTGAGTGAGTGAAGTGAACGATTTCATCGGGTGCACAGTCTAAATCATTAAAGGAAATGATTCAGGGCAAAACATTCAGCCCTTACAGAAACGGCTTCTTTGCAACGACCTGGCAAACGAATGTCCATCTTTAGGTAGAAATGACGAACTCTCCCATTCTCACCCGAAGGATGATCCTTAACCTTGTTGCGATCTTTGCAAGCGTAGGTACGATCGCTGCAGTGGTTCCAGTTTCTCAACCGCGATCGGCGATCGAGGGGGTTAGCGCCAATGCCCCATTTAGCAAAGCAGTGTTTCGGGCTTTGTTGCCAGAATAAGAGATCACCCCCCCCAAACTTTTTCCAGCACCGTTTGGGGAGAAATGTCCGACATTTGCCCGGTAAGCGATTTGATGCCAACAAAGCGATTGCTTTCAGGGAGCAGTCGTTTTGGATCGGTGGGTCCAAATAATGCCAGGGTATAGGTTTTTACGGCGACTGCCAGATGCATAGGGGCGCTGTCTGTACACAGCATCAAGTTGGCTCCGGCAATCATCGCTGCCAGTTTCCCAATGTCTTCTGGTTTAGTGACTTTTAGTTGGGAAGTGGATTGAAGCAGTTCCTTAACAAATTCTGCATCTTCTGGTTCCTGAACAACTACTAAAGGGAGGTCGGGTTGTCGCTGTTGAAAGTCCTGGATGATTCCCTTCCAGCTTTCTACTGGATAAATCTTGTCGATGCCGTTGGTCCTTGACCGTTCACTTGCGCCTCCATGAATTAAAACGTAACCGCTATTTTGGATTCCCAGGCGTTTGCGTTCTGCGTCTGCCCAGTCCAGGTCTTTAGTAGGAACGCTAATGGACAATTCTGGGCAGGGGGTGTCTATTCCTAATCCCTTCAGCAGGTCGTGGTACATGCACGCTGCATATTGATTCTGTTTCAGCGGTACAGGGTTGGTCAGGAAAATTTGACCTGTGTTGCCTGCATAGCCTACCCGCACGGGAATTCCTGTTAACCACAGTAAAAGCCCAACCTCCCAGCGTTGTCCGAGGGAAATAGCAACATCATATTCGCGTTCGCGGATAGTCCCCAGCAGGTTGCCAAAGTCTGCAAGGCTATTACGATCTTTGTAGTCAAACAGGATGGTGTCTTGAACGGATTTGGATACGCGGTAGGCATCTTCGGCTCGGGGTTCAATGACCACATCGATATGGGCTTCGGGATAGACCTGCTTCAGATCATCCAGCGTGGGGAAGAATAGGATTTGATCGCCAATTCCACCAGGAACAAAGGCTACGATTCGCATAACTGAGGGAGAAATATTTCTTTACGCTCAACTCGCTCCCTATTTTAGGGGAAGATACAGTAAAGTTTTGAGTTTTACACGTCACCGTCCAATTAGAATAAATTTCCGCTTTCTGAAATCACTTGTCGAAGGGCTGTGGGCTTTTAAATTGATGAACAATTCCTGGGAGATAGTGAGCCTTTAGACGACGCAAACTGCCCATATTGTCTTACTTGTAGAGGAATACTGTGTATCTATTAATTCCAGCCGCAGGCTCTGGCCGTCGAATGGGGAGCGATCGTAACAAATTGTTGCTGCCGCTGCTTGATAAGCCTCTGCTAGCCTGGACGCTTTCCGCTGCAAAGGCGGCACGATCGCTGCGTTGGATTGGGCTGATTGGTCAACCGGAGGACTTTCAGGACTTTAAGGAAATTGTAGCCAGTCTTGCAATGACCAAAATGGTTCACTTGATTCAGGGAGGGGCAACCCGTCAGGAGTCGGTGTTCCGTGGTTTGCAGGCGCTACCAGCCGTGGCCCAGCGAGTATTAATTCACGATGGTGCGCGCTGTTTGGTCACACCGGAGTTGTTTGACCGCTGCGCGAAGGAACTGCTCGATTGTCCGGGGTTGGTTGCTGCCGTCCCAGTAAAAGACACGATCAAAATGGTGGAGCCAGCCAGTAAGCAGGTGACGGGCACACCGGATCGCCGCCTGCTCTGGGCTGCCCAGACTCCCCAAGGCTTTGAAGTAGAGCGTTTAACACGGTGTCATCATGAGGGAGTTCGCCAGGGATGGGAGGTGACAGACGATGCAGCGTTGTTTGAGCAATGCGGCTTGTCAGTCAAGATTGTGGAAGGTGAGGAGACCAACTTGAAAGTCACAACACCCGTCGATCTGGCGATCGCAGAGTTTATTCTGCGCCAGCGCGGAGAGGGATAGTTGTCAGGGTTCTTCCGGCTTGCTGGTGAAAGAGTAGCGTAAGCTACTCTTTTATCTAAATCAGAATCCCTGGAATATTGATTTTGTTTTGGATATAAGCGACGCTTATATCCAAGCTCCCAGAAGAGCCGTTGTCAGTTCAGTGGGGAGTGGGTGAGTTGTGTAACTTTCATTTACGAAACCAGCGATTGCAACCACGTTCCACTCCAAAATCCAAACTGGTATTAAGTTGTCAGTACAGCCAGGAGCTAATCCAGAACTCAAAACTCAAGACTCTCCTACTTTTTTCTTAATCAATCTCCCGAATCAGCTTCTCGACCTCCTTAGCCCTGTCAGACTTGCCCTGCCTTTCATAGAGTTGCCTGGCTTGCTTGAAAGCATCGATCGCCTCGCGTTTGCGATCGCGCTGTTTGAGGGCATCTCCCAGTTTGTAATAGCCATCTGGGTCGTTGGGCTGTAAGGAAACGTATTGTCGATAGGAAATGATGGCACCGAGGTAGTCTTTTTTCTGTATGTAAATGTCGCCCTGTGCTAGCTGAGCTTCAGCTAGGCTGGGTTGTAAGGAGGCTGCTCTCTGATAGGCTCTGAGGGCATCTTCGGTACGTCCTTTGGCCTGCCAGATTTTGCCCATTTGTAAATAAATGGCTGCATTACGAGGTTCCAGCCTGGCTGCCTGCTGGAAAGCCGCCAACCCTTCTGCCAGGTTGCCTATGCTTAACCATGCTGCACCCAGAGTAACGTAGGCACTCCCTGATCGCGGCGACAAACGAATGGCCTGCTTAAGTGGGTCGATCGCCTCTCTGGGTCGATCCTGTTGAATTAGCATGGCACCCATGAGTTCAAATGCTCTGGCATTGCGCGGCTCGATTGCAGTCACGCGCCTGTAAGCATTTGCTGCGTCGCTATACCGATCCAGGCGAGCGAATACGACGCCCAGACCTAAATAGGCATTAACGTGGCGTGGGTTAAGCCGGGTTGCCCCCTGATAGGCCAGGATAGCTTCTTCATTGCGATTCATGCTAGCCAGGCTGTAGCCGAGAGCATAGTGGAAGTCAGCGTTTTTTGGGTCGAGGGCGATCGCCTGTTGATAGGAATTGACAGCCGCCGAAAAATTACCCTGCCGGGCCTGCAAGTAACCGATCCCAGAGAAAATTCGCGCATTTTTGCTGTCTAGCTCTGCGGCTTGCTGGTAAATCGCGATCGCCTCTGGATAATTTCCTGCATCCACCAGTTTGCGCCCTTCTTTCAACAATTCAGTCAGCCGCTCATTTTCCTGCTTATTGCGGTTAGAAAAGCTGCTTTGGGCGTGAGCAACCTGTGGAACAGGGACACTCATTAAGAGTAGCAGGCTTAGAATTAAGACAGTTGGTTTTTGCGTAATCAATTTTACGGCCATGGTCAGCAAAACTTACGAAATGTGAGAGAGAGTACAGCGAACATTTCTAACAGGCGATCGGTGAATGATGAATTGGGGGTGTTTCTCCTGATTACAGCCACTGGAACAACCGTGAGACTGAATTAACTTTTGTATATTCGGGGATCAGGTCGCTGCGGTCAAGTCCCAATAAAAAGACGATCGGTATGGGAGCAGATTTTAGGAATCCCTATCCTCTACTTCCCACAACCGACTACCGTTCCAGCCGTTTCGGTTCTGGCTATCCAGTTATGAGTAGCTGGGTGCAATTAAATTAAAGATGGTTTTGGGGGTGGAGGTCGTGAAACCCACTGCCTGGGAACAATGCCCCCACTCCCCTTTCTTGCAATTAATTAGGGCTTGCTGAAAAAAGCAGCAAAGGTTTACTGTGCCTAGTTTTCAAGCGGGATCAAGTCTGCTAAAGTGCAAG
>JAIMBL010000066.1 GCA_023511615.1 Leptolyngbyaceae cyanobacterium HOT.MB2.61 | reverse complement strand
GGGATTTGTGTATACACGGTAGCCCAGGGTGGAAGAGGGATTTAGGGTGAGGGCAATCGGGCAAGTTGCACCTCGCGTAAGATACCTGGGAGCGATTACAGATTCCAGTCAAATTTGCAGATGTACTGAACCACTGGATATTTAATTCACCCACTAATCGACAATGGCTGTAAATCACCGCCTAGCTTCTGAGCGATACGATCCTACCTCAGTTAACTACAGCTGTCAGAGTCGATTTGAAAGCTTCCCTCCGCCTCAAGTGATCCAGGGTTTGTCCCTGGATGGCTTCTAACACTTCTGCTTCGTTGACACGGGTGCTGCGCCCTGCCTGAACTACCATTTCACCATCGACAAAAACGGTATGTACATTAGAACCACGGGCAGCGTAGACTAAGTTCCACAACACATTGGTGTCGTTGTTATCCCAAACAAGAGGCATCAGGTTGGGTTGCCAGAGATCGACCAGCAGAAGGTCAGCTTTTTTACCTGCTTCGATCGAGCCAATTTCCTGATCTAAGCCAAGTAGCTTTGCTCCCTCAATCGTTGCCATCCGGAGGGTTTCTGGAGCAGACAGGGCAGCGGCGTCATAGCGGTGCACTTTCTGCAACAGGGACGCAAATTTCATTTCCTCAAACATATCCAGATTGTTGTTAGAAATGTTGCCGTCGGTACCTAAACCGATGGTGATTCCTGCCTGCTTCATTTCCAGGATGGGGGCGATGCCACCGGCTAGTTTGGCGTTGCTGGTGGGGCAGTGGGCAACGGAGGTACCCGTGTCTGCTAGAAGCTTAATTTCATCTTCGTTCAGCCAGACGCAGTGGGCGATCGCTGTTTTCTCTCCCAAAATCCCCAGTTCGTTGAAGAGGGCGATCGGGCGCTGACCAAAATGCTGGACCACTGCCTCCACTTCTTCTTTCTGTTCACTGCTATGGGTATGAATCCGAACCCCATATTCCTCGCTATAGGCTCTGGCTGTGGCAAAAGCATCCTTTGAGCAGTAGAAGAGATGCTCCAGCCCGACCCACACCCGCACCCGTCCGTTCTGAGACAGATGGTGAGTTTCAATCAGTTTGCGATTGGTTTCTGGAGTTTCAAAAAAATCTTTGCCTGGCATATCAGCAGCATAGGGCACCAGATTAACCCGCATTCCTAAAACACCTGCGGCATCGGCACAGCGGTGCATGAACCGGTACATGTCCATCACACAGGTCGTACCCCCTTTCAGGGCTTCCAGATAGCACAACAAAGCCGCATAATAGACATCCTCTTCATTCAGAGCCCGGTGCTCCAACTGGTAGCGGGGAAGCCAGTCCAAAAGTTGCAGGTTCTCTGTAACACCGCGCAGCAGACTGGAATGGGAGTGAACGTCGATCAAACCAGGGATGACTGCCATTCTGCCCTGGCAATCAATGGTTTGGGTTGCATCGTCTGGAACGAATACCTCCTCACTGGCACCCACATCCACGATTCGATTATCCCGAAGGACAACCGTACCATCGGGATAGATGGCATCATCGGCGTTAACCGTAAAGACAATGGCATGGCGAATAACAGTGCAACCCATAAGTCTTTGATTCTTGTGTGCCTGGTTCAGAGTGTTTAACCATCCTGGTGTTCCATCAGGAAAATTTCAATGGGTCGCAGCCCCTCAAAATTTAACCCTCGTTAACTTCCTGAGTATTCGATACCCGTCAAATTCAATTTGACAGATTACCAGTCAGGGGTGAGAAGTAAGGGATGAGGTGATGAACAGCTCTGGGAGGATAAGTTGAGGATAAGTTGCGGCTCAATACTTGGAAGAATTGATCTCCTAAGAAATTAGCTTTTCTATAAGCATACCTACTTGTCAGTACATCTAATTTCTTTCACCCAGAGGGCGCACCAGCGCCTGGAATGCTAACAACTAATACCCCCTGGCCGCCAGATCCAACTGGTGCGAGTAACTGGTTCGTTTAACCACCGTCCACCACCTGCCATCGGGGTAAAGATGGAGGAGCCTGAAACCGGGACATTCATCCCCCAAAGCAAAATCTTCACTACCCGGTTCAAACTGAATGCAGGTGGACGGCGTTCCCAGGTATTGCACCTGCCGTCGCTGCTGACTGTATTCCTGGTGAATGTGACCAAACAGAACTAATTTCACCTGGGGATGGCGATCAAGTACGGCAAATAACTCCTCTGGATTTTTCAGCGTACTCCCATCCAGCCAATCAGAACCTACAGCAAACGGGGGATGGTGAAGCCCCACCAGTGTTGGACGGTTTCTGAGTGCCCTTAAATGTTGATCCAGCCAGTTGAGAGTTTCCCGTGTCAGATAGCCATGTACACAACCTGATACCTGGGAATTTAGCAACAGAAAATGCCACCCTCCCGCCTCAAATGATTTTTCAGGAGAAATCACCCTATCATCTAGAACCTGCTCCATCGCAGGCAAAAAATCATGATTACCGGGCAACCAATAAGTGGGAATATTTAGCGGCGTCAGCCATCTTTGTAACTTCTGGTAAGACTCAGGCGTACCGTCCTGGGATAAATCTCCAGTCAGCAGGATTAGATCGGGTTTGTGCTCCAGTGAGTTGAGCTGATCTAAGACGGCCTGAAACGATTCCAGAGTCGGCAGCCCTAACAATCGCTGGCTTTCATTAGCAAACAGGTGAGCATCTGTCATTTGCACAACACGCAGGGGAGAAAGCGAAGTCATAACGGCTGCCTGAAGAAATTCAAACGGAACCTCGGAGAAGTTTTGGTTGCGGGGGTGGGGTAGCCATTCGCACCTGGCTATCACTAGAAAGAAGTTGAAGTCCGACCAGACTCATGTGCCTGTGCTGTCTTTTAACAGGTAGCAGCAATTTCTAGCAGGTACACATCAAAAAATTCCAGTCACAAATTAAAAACCGTATAGTCGCGTCTGTCTCTGTAAATAATTACACTATCTTTCTACAGATTTTCAGGGTGCGATCAGTTACAACTAAGCGAGTGATCTCTGTCACACTCATTCAGAGACTACAGCAAGTGTCCGGTCAAATGCAAAAAACTTTAACTCCTGCCCTGGGAAACCGAAGCCTGGTTTCTGGGCTAAATTGAAAATGAACCCCTTGATTCCCCTGGCTCCCTCATTTTTTCGACGCTACATACTGCTTATTACGACTTCTTAGAGGAACGTAGGAGGAGCGTAGACTCTCTAGCATCTATGAAGCAAGATTTGATATATTCTAATTCTCGAGCAGTTTGCTCAGTGGCGGCATAGCCAAGTGGTAAGGCAGAGGTCTGCAAAACCTTTATCCCCAGTTCGAATCTGGGTGCCGCCTTGGAAACCTTATACTCCAAAGCTTGTAAATTCCTTGCTCTACAACCGTTCCAGGGATTCACACAAAAACGAGAGTACAGCGGCGGACGTGCCTAAGTAGATTGGGTTAATCGCTTCCAGGCTGAATCGATCGCTTGTTTCATCCGTTTTCCAGTATGACTGAGGCTATGCTGGAAGTCCTCCCATTTGTCTTGCAAAAATTCACTAGCTTCCTCTAAGGCATTTTTGTCATGTCGTCCCGATTGACCTAGCTCATCCCGTACTTCTTTGATTTTGACGCGGACAACTTCGGGTTTATCCTGGGGCGAAAGGAGTTTTGCCAAGCGATCGCCCATGCGTTTGACCAGATTCTTGACCTGTTGAGATTTTTCGCTTAAAAAGCCTTTTAATCCTTCCGATTCACTTTGCAGACGATTTTTGGCTTCTTCCTTAATCACAATTACTTCTGCATCAATTGCTTCCACATCCTCAGGAAATAAAACTGCCCGACCCCCAAAGGGTGCTGCAATCTCACCGCTCAGAATATAAGCAGCAATATCGCCTGTTTCCCAATCAAAGAGAAAATCTTCTACCCACCCCAGGGGAGTACTCAGCGAGGGCGTGCGGACAGCCATCTGATAGAGACGGCGTAGGGATGGCGGTGGCGTAAACGCTAATTCTGAGTAGGTCAGTAAAGCATCAGGGCCGATCATTGCTACTTGCTCAAAGGGCGTGTAGCCTGCATCGCTAGCAAAGTAGACGACTCGACCACTATCATCGACCCACACTTCTTCCACGCTGCCATAGCGCGTGGCCGTGCTACTATCCATTGCCATTAAACCAACAATTTGACTCCGACGAATGACGTTAAACATTTTCAATTCCTCCTCAAAATCCATAATCAGGTTAACAACAGGGCAAATAATCCGCACAGGGCAATGCCATCAAATACTCCGGCACCGCCAATACTCAGCACGCCAGGAGTCATGCGCTCGATTTCCCGCAAATGGAGGAGATCGGCTCCAACTAAAGTGCCCAAGACTCCTCCGGCAAAAGCAATCGGTGCTGCACCATAGCCGCCAGTTAGCAATAGGGATGCCATGGCTGCGGTGAGGGGAGCAACCAGAGCGTTCATCTGAATCCCAATGCCAGGAACAATTTGAGCTGAGTAGTAGCTCACAACGGTGACGATTGCAGTCACCCCTAAAAGAATTAAAGGATTGGAGCGGGTAAATTCGTAGAGGGCAAGCAAAGTTGGAATTAGCCCTCCACCGATATTTAGGGCGACGATTGTTTTTCGCTCTATTTTTTGCAAGGGAATCCCCCAAAATCGAGCCATCCATAGTTCTGTCAGGTCTGGCATGGTGGAGACTTGAGAGACTCGCTCGTAGAGGGGAATATTGATGGTACTGCCCAAAATCACAGCAGCCAATAAAAATAGGGCCAAACTGGGAGAAAAGCCCAGTTTGGCAACAGCCACTTCAACGACATCTATGGTGATCGCCAGCCAGATAAAGGGAAAAATGAGTAAGAAAAGTAAAAAGAGTAACAGGGTAACGGGAAGATAGATCATCTCAGTTGGATTCATTAAAAGGGATATTGCTCGATGGATGACGAACGACGGCGCAATTGAAAGTGCTGATTGTCGGACAGATCTTGACTGTTTGGCTGCGAGAGATGTTCATTTCTTGTCGTTGCAATTGCCTCAAATCGCTGAAACATCCAGACTCGCAAATATAATAATCCACCTAAAACTACTAAAAAAGTGCAAACCCCTAATAGATGATCGATAGGAATGTCTACTACTCCCTGTAAAATCACTTCCCGCAATGCCGACACTAAGGAAACTTCCACGGCTGCCCCAATAGAAATCCGCTGTTCTTGCAGGTAGATAATTAACAGGCGAAAGATTTCTACCAGGATAAGAACAAACAAAATATCAGACGTGATGGCTTGAAAGTTGATCGGTTGCAACAGGGAAATAAACATTTCACCCAACCGAATCAACATGACGCAAAATAAACCAATACATAGAGACACCACAATAAAATTTTGGAAAAACTCCAGATTACGCACGATGGTGTCTCTTTCAAACCATGATTTCCAGCATTGGTTCGGCGAGGATGGATATTTCATAGCCGTAGCAAGGTGCGCAAAATTAGCGACTGGTCATAAATTTTCCTAACCAGAGGAAAGCACTTAAGCCAAGGCTCAAGAGAAGGCCAGTGGTCAAGGGGAAGTAGAAGGTAAAATGCTCATTTTGCACCAAAACATCTCCTGGTAAACGACCAAGGGGGATGTGCTTCAATGTTCCACCACTGAGCCAGAGCAAACCTCCTAGCAACAAGATGCCAGCACCAAGAAAGACTAGTGTTTTTCCAATTTCCGCAATCATAGTCGTACCTAGGAATCAGAAGACTTGGGTTGGGTTAGAACATTCCACGCGGCTTTGGCTGCTTCGGTCAGGCGATCGCCCAAACGCTGAATTTCGTCGGTGATAGACTGCCAATTTCTCTGAGCTTCTTGCTGGATTAGTTGCACTGATTGTTCTAGGCGATCGGGATCAATCAATTTTGTTTCTTCAATGGCTTCTCTGGCACGCCGCACAGCCGTTAGATAGGCTTCGCGAGTCAGGTCTTGTGCCGTATGAATTTCAGACTGAGCGCGTTTTTTGATGGCTTCGATCAGCGCCTTGGTTTCTTGCTTGATGTCTGCATTTTGCCCTGCCATTTCTTGTTCAACCAGAGCATCGGTTTCCGGGCTAATGGTCATGGGAGTCGATGATTCCAGATTGTTCGTCATGAGCGGATTCCTCCTGGGGTTGTAAGGGCTTGAGTATGCTAGGAAGCACTGAGGAGTTCAGGAGACAAATGCTTAAAGACCAGTCGTTCATTTTCAACACTAATGTAAATCGTGTCCCCTTCGTGGAATTCTCCACGTAAAATTGCCTTAGCAATAGGCGTTTCCAGTTCCCGTTGAATGGCTCGTTTCAGTGGCCGCGCTCCATAAACCGGATCGTAGCCAACCTGAGCCAACCAATCGAGGGCTTCATTAGAGAGTTTCAAAGCCAGTTTGCGTTCCATGAGTCGTTGTTCTAAGCGCTGGACCTGCAGTTTCACAATTTCGCGCAACTGCTCAAGTCGAAGACTGTGGAAGATAATGATTTCATCAATCCGGTTAAGAAATTCTGGACGGAAACTGGCTCGCATCGCTTCCATCACGCGATCGCGCATTTCTTCATACTTACTATCATCACCCGCCAGATCCAAAATGTATTGCGAGCCGATATTGCTGGTCATGATAATGACTGTATTTTTGAAATCGACTGTCCGTCCTTGGGCATCGGTCAGACGACCATCATCCAGAATTTGCAGCATGACGTTAAACACATCCGGATGCGCCTTTTCGATTTCATCAAAAAGAATCACCGCGTAGGGACGACGGCGAATCGCTTCGGTTAGCTGTCCACCTTCGTCATACCCTACATAACCCGGAGGCGCACCAATCAACCGAGAAACCGTATGTTTCTCCATGTACTCGGACATATCAATCCGCACCATCGCCTCTTCTGTATCAAACAAATAGGCTGCTAGAGCCTTAGCCAACTCTGTTTTACCCACCCCAGTTGGGCCCAAGAAGATAAAGCTAGCAATCGGGCGATTGGGATCGGCAAGCCCAGCACGGGAACGCTGAATCGCGTCAGCAACAGCGGTGACAGCTTCCTCCTGCCCAACCACGCGCTTGTGTAATTCCTCTTCCAGATGCAGGAGTTTCTGCATCTCGGATTCCACCAGTTTACTCACCGGAATACCCGTCCATTTGGAAATTATTTCGGCAATATCGGCTTCGGTGACTTCTTCCCGCAGCATAGATTTGCCGCTAGTTTGAGTTTCTGCTAAACGGGCTTCGGCAGTTTCTAGCTGCCGCTGTAAATCGGTGAGCTTACCATATTTTAATTCTGCAGCTCGGTTGAGATCGTAATCTCGTTCCGCTTGTTGAATTTCAATATTAACGCGATCGATTTCTTCTTTGAGTTTTTGAATTTGATCGATGATTTCTTTTTCTGCCTGCCATTGGGCATTCAACGCGGATTGTTGTTCCTTGAGATCCGATAGCTCTTTTTCCAATCGTTCCAAGCGCTCCTTAGAAGCACTATCGGTTTCCTTCTGCAAGGATAATCGCTCCATTTCTAGCTGCAAAATCTTGCGATCGATTTCATCCAGTTCTTCTGGTTTTGAGGTAATTTCCATCTTCAGCTTGGCAGCCGCTTCATCAACCAAATCAATGGCTTTATCAGGCAGAAAGCGATCGCTAATATAGCGAGTAGACAGCACCGCAGCAGCAACCAGAGCACTATCCGAAATTTTTACACCATGATGCACTTCATAGCGCTCTTTCAGTCCCCGGAGAATGGAAATAGTATCTTCAATGCTGGGTTGATCAACATAGACTTGCTGGAAGCGCCGCTCTAAGGCTGCATCTTTTTCAATGTATTTGCGATATTCATCTAGCGTCGTTGCGCCAATGCAGCGTAGTTCACCCCGTGCCAGCAGAGGCTTGAGCAAATTCCCCGCATCCATTGCCCCTTGGGTGGCACCAGCCCCAACGACAGTATGAATTTCGTCAATAAAGAGAATGATATTCCCCTGTGCTTCCTGGACTTCTTTAAGCACAGCTTTCAGTCGTTCTTCAAACTCTCCCCGGTATTTGGCTCCGGCAATTAAAGCACCCATATCCAGAGCAATTAAGGTGCGATCGCGCAACGATTCCGGCACATCGCCGCTAATAATTCGCTGCGCCAATCCTTCCACAATGGCGGTTTTACCCACCCCCGGTTCACCAATCAGCACCGGATTATTCTTGGTGCGGCGAGACAGAATTTGAATCGTGCGGCGAATCTCATCATCCCGTCCAATCACCGGATCGAGTTTCCCTTCTCGTGCCAGTTTAGTTAAATCCCGTCCATATTTTTCCAGGGATTCATACTTGCTCTCCGGATTTTGATCAGTCACTTTTTGACTCCCTCGAATTTGTTCGATCGTTGTACGCAGTTTCTGTTCATTTAGCCCCAGTTCCTGGAATAACGCTTTACCAAAGCGATCGTCCTTGGCAAACGCCAGCACTAAATGCTCAATGGAAATATACTCATCACCAAAGTCTTTACGATACTGTTCTGCCCGATCCAGTAATGTATCCAGGCTGCGCCCCAAATAAACGGAACTGCTACTGCCACTCGATACTTTGGGCTGACGGTTGATGAAGTCATGGGTGCGATCGCGCAATGTCTGCACATTCACTCCAGCTTTATTAAAAATAGAACTGGCTAGTCCTTCCTGTTCTAGAAGACTCCGCATCAAATGTTCACTTTCGATTTGTTGATGTTGAAATTGTTTGGCAATTTCTGGCGTGCGGACAATTGCTTCCCAGGCTTTTTCAGTAAATTGATTGGGGTTGGTTGGTTGCATAGTTGAATCTTCCAGACGGTGACAAAATCATGCCTAAAAGCCTTCTTAGCAAAGCCTTCTTAGCCTTTCGTAACAGCTTCATCCGATTGTCGCAGCCCTTGCAAATACTGTTGTCCTTTAGTTGTGATTTTGCCGCGAATGAAGTGAATTGGTTCAGGCACGATTGCAAAGGCGGCGTAGGCTCCTGGGGTAAATTCTCCAGTGATCAAGCCTTTTTCATTCAGGTAATCCAGGTGGAACACCAAGTCATATTCATCTCCGAACAAATGGGAAATGTCTTTTTCCTCAAACCCAGCTTCTCCCTTTTCAGCCGCTATTTCTAATACTTGTTGAACAATGTTGCGACTTAGTTGCATGGTTCAATTCCTTAATTCAAGTCAGGGTTTTGATGTTTAACAACCAGCCCACTAGTACTTTGCGGCATCAGTTTCACCAACGATCCCCCTCATCCCCTAGCCCCTTCTCCCAACTCTAGGAGAAGGGGAGTAAGCGGTTTGAAGTCCCTCTCCCAAGCTTGGGGGAGGGATTTAGGGTGAGGGCCAATAGTGGGTAAATCTACGCCGAACGATACTAGTTCCTGGTTCTCAACGCAGTTTGATAAGCACGCAGTTGTGCCTTGAGTTGGGCAATTTCCGCTGCCATATCCAGCACCATCGCAGCACCAATCAAATTCAGTCCCAAATCGCGGCGCAGGCGCTGAATCTGCACCACACGGACGAGATCCTGGCGGCGGAGCATGGTGCCTGTCGGTTCAACTAGACCCAATGTCACAAACTGCTCAATGAGTGGCACTGAAGTTTGGGTAAAGTAAGCGGCTTGCTCAAAGCTGTAGAGGCGATCGCCCGCATCTGACCAAACAATGCGAGATAATCCTAACCTAGTGGTCATAGATGCACCTCCGCGATCGCACCTCGAGGATCAAAACTGCTGACCTGCTGCAACTTTTCATAGCATTCTCTTTCCTGCACACTCAGTTCTTTCGGGGTGACAATTTTCAGCCGCACTAGCAAATCCGTCCGGTCGCCTTTAGGATCACGCCAGCCTTTGCCGCGTAATCTTAAGGTTTGTCCGGAATCCACTTTGGGTGGAACAGTCATCGTCACTTTGCCATCTGGGGTTGGGACTTCAATTTGGGCACCGAGCACGGCTTCTTCTGGGCTGATTGGGATTTCACAGATTAAGTTATTACCTTCAAATTTATAGAAAGGATGGGGGAGTAGCTCAATGGTGAGGTATAAATCTCCGCGCTGTTGACTGAAGGGACTGATTTGTCCCTTGCCTTTCAGCCGAATGCGGCTACCAGACTTTGCTCCGGCTGGAATGCGAACAGTAACCGTTTCATCCCCAATTTGCAACCGTTTTTGGGTGCCGTGAAAAGCTTCGGAAAGGGTGAGGGCGATCGCGGCTTCGGTATCCTGAGCAGGCATTTCGGTGAAACGGCTGAAGGGATCGTCCCCAAATTCCACGTATTCTCGGAATCCTTCTGGACCCGTCGTGGTGCGGTAGGTATACACCCGTCGCCCAGATCCACCGCTGCGCCCGAAACGTCCTAGCAGTTCGCTAATAAAGTCATCAAAACTACTGTACTGCCCGAAGTCCATCCCTTCAAAGCCAGTGCCACCGGGTGGAGGTGCACCTGCCGATGCCTGCTTCCAATATTGCCCAAACTGATCATATTTCTGGCGTTTTTCTGGATCAGACAGAACTTCATGGGCTTCATTGATTTCCTTGAACCGAGCTTCCGCCTGTTTATCACCTGGATTCAGGTCTGGGTGATACTTGCGTGCCAGTTTCCGGTAGGCCTTTTTGATTTCCTCCGGCGTTGCAGTTTTACTGACTCCTAGAATTTCGTAATAGTCTTTGAAATCAGTGGTAGCCATGGACACCTCTACCAAATGAACATGAGTGGTGTATCGGGCAGTTCAGTGAGCAAATCACCTCCCATGCTAATTTCTAATCCGCTTTGCGTTTAGAGAAGATGCCTTTGTCGTCGCGATCAAATAATTGCTTGATGCGCTCCCAGGCTGTTTTCAAAGCATTGGTTTTTTCTGGAGATTCACTGAGGGACTGGTTATAGGTTTCCACAAAGGTTTGCTGCGCTTCTTCTGACAAATCTGCCTTGATCTCTGGCGAAATTTGGTCGCTGCCCGTCAATTCGCCTTCGGGTTCACGGGGCAACTGCATATCTGTAATGGCAACTTCTTCACCCCCAGCACTTTGCAAAAGTAGGAAAGTTTCACCCGATTTCTCTTCAGGAACTTCTACCACCAGTAAAAATTCACCCGCCTGCACGCGCGTTTGATAAATGGCAGCCTTATCTTGGGGCATTCCCAATGAGATGAGAACAGACCCTAACCCTGCACCCAGCGCCCCGTAGAGGGCACCGCTAGTTGCCCCTAGCAGAGCCGCACCGAGTGGTCCTGCTGCGACAACTGCACCTAAAAAGGGAATAAACAGCACTCCAACTCCAGTCAGCAGGCTCAGGACAGACCCAAAGAGCGAACCATAGAGCGCACCGCTGGCCAGACCATCCAAAATCACGTCCTTTTTGGTTAAAAACCCAGTAATGCGGGCTTCCGATTGGAAGTTACGTCCAATGATGGAAATCCGCTCTTTGGGCACGCCGCGATTGAGCAGGCGTTGGACAGCATCCTGTAGCTTTTTCTCATCTTTGAAGGTGGCGGAAACGCACTTTTCTGGGGTTTTAGCAAAGGCTGAAGTCATGATTATCACTCCTGATGGTTTTGGACGTTAAGAGAATGAACCACAGAGGCACGCAGGGCACGGAGGTTTTTTGATGCCTCTGTGGTGTTGAAGTTATTGATGGTCTACAAAGTCAGCGTCGATCACATCTTCACCGCCGCTACTCGTGCTACTGGTGGAACTGCTCCCGTTTGTGGTGCTGCCACTGGCTTGGGCATAGACCGCGCTACCGATTTGCATGAGTGCCTGCTGAATGTCGTTGGTGAGGGATTTCATGCGATCGTAGTTTTCTTGTTGGATCGCGGTGCGCAGGTCTTGAACCATGCCTTCCAGACGAGTTTTGTCGGCGGTGGGGACTTTGTCGCCCAAGTCTTTGAGTTGCTTCTCGGCTTGATAGGCAACGGAATCGGCAGTGTTTTTGGTATCGATTTGTTCGCGGCGGCGGCGATCGGCTTCGGCGTTGCGCTCGGCTTCTTTCACCATGCGATCAACCTCCGATTTATCAAGGGTCGAAGCCCCGGTGATTGTAATGGATTGCTGTTTGCCGCTGGCCTTGTCTTGAGCCGAGACAGAGAGAATGCCGTTGGCGTCAATATCAAAGGTGACTTCAATTTGGGGGACACCCCGGGGTGCGGGAGGAATGCCGTCGAGTCGGAAGGTTCCTAGGCTCTTGTTGTCCGCTGCCATTTCCCGCTCCCCTTGCAAAACGTGGATTTCGACATTAGTTTGGCCATCCGCTGCGGTGGAAAAGATCTCCGATTTTTTCACTGGAATGGTGGTATTACGGGGAATAATTTTGGTCATTACGCCACCCAGGGTTTCTACCCCTAGTGACAGTGGTGTCACATCTAATAGCAACACGTCTTTAACATCGCCTGCTAATACACCCGCTTGAATAGCAGCACCCACCGCAACAACCTCATCCGGGTTCACGCCCTGGCAGGGTTCTTTCCCGGTCATTTGCCGCACCAATTGCTGCACGGCTGGAATGCGAGTTGATCCCCCCACTAACACAACCTCATCAATGTCGCTAGCCGTGAGTTTGGCATCGCGTAATGCTTGCTCAACGGGTTTGCGGCAGCGATCGAGCAAGTCACTACACAATTGCTCAAACTGCCCTCTGGTCAGCGTCATATCCAGGTGCTTGGGACCGTCCTGAGTAGCGGTGATAAAGGGTAAATTAATTTGACTTTGAGTGGCTCCTGACAGTTCAATCTTGGCTTTTTCTGCTGCTTCCGTCAGCCGTTGCAAGGCTTGCTTATCTTTGCGGAGATCAATGCCTTCATTGCGCTGAAACTCAGTGGCCAGCCAATCCACAATCTTTTTATCAAAGTCATCGCCTCCCAAGTGGGTGTCACCACTGGTGGATTTGACTTCAAACACGCCATCGCCCACTTCCAAAATGGAAACATCAAACGTGCCGCCCCCCAGGTCAAACACCAGGATGGTTTCATTACTTTTCTTATCCAACCCATAGGCCAGTGCTGCCGCCGTTGGTTCGTTGATAATGCGTAGAACTTCAATGCCTGCAATCCGTCCGGCATCTTTGGTTGCCTGCCGTTGAGAATCGTTGAAGTAGGCAGGAACCGTGATTACCGCCTGCTTCACAGGTTCACCCAGATACTTGCTGGCATCATTGACTAGCTTACGTAGCACTTCTGCCGAAATTTCCTCGGGTGCAAATTGCTTTTTCTGAATTGGGCAGTCCAGTTTGACATTGCCATTGCTGTCACGCAGTACCTTGTAGGAAACCTGCTTTGATTCACCCGTCACTTCGTCATATTTGCGCCCAATGAACCGTTTAACCGAGTAGAAGGTATTTTCCGGGTTCATGACTGCCTGCCGTTTGGCAATTTGCCCCACCAGCTTATCACCAGTCTTTGTAAAGGCAACGACTGATGGCGTAGTTCGGTTCCCTTCTGCGTTGGCAATCACAACAGGTTGTCCACCTTCCATGACTGCTACACAGGAATTTGTTGTTCCTAAGTCAATACCAACAACTTTTGCCATTGACAGTATCCTCCATTCTTCCAAAGTCTCAAAAACTGTCTATGGTTGCAGGCTAAATCATCACCACAGGCTTGATATGGGTCATTTGTCGTCACACCTCATGTCAGGACTGGAGCTGACAATTCAAGTCTGATGCTCAGAGAACCAGCCTATGAAAAAATTGTAGAACTCAGTTCACACAAAGAGGGGTCGGTTTTCCAGCTTAGAGAAGTTCCTGTTTCCGACCCCCCTCGTTCAATCAAGAAATGCAACCAACCCAGGTTGATGAACTTGTTGGCTAACTAAAATTAGCCCAGATTAACTTTCACAACCTTGTTCTTTTCTTCTTCGGACTTCGGTAAGGTGAGTTTTAGAATGCCATCCTTATACTCAGCCTGAACGTTGGTATTCTGTACCCGTGCAGGCAATGGAATCATACGCTGGAACTTGCCGTAGCGAAATTCTGTGCGAGTCATTCCTTTTTCTTCCGTTTTTGTTTCTGACTTCCGTTCACCCGTAATCGAGACAGAGTCTGCCGATACTTGTACGTCCAGATCTTTCGCATCCATACCCGGAACTTCTAGCTTGAGATGAATCGCATCGGGGGTTTCTTCCATTTCGGCTGGGGGCACAAAGGTAATGCCATTTCCTGCCTCGCGAACGGTCGGCATTAGCTCGTCAAACAGGCGATTCATTTGCCGTTGCAATGTATCAATTTCCCGAAACGGTTCCCAACGAACGAGTGCCATAGGAATTTACCTCCTGTAATGTCGATACTTGCAATGTTGTTTATGCGGTCGAGTGAGCTGTATCCAGCGGATTGTCTACGCTGAATACTTGAATTGTTCTAGGCAGGTTATAGTCCACTACTGGGGACAGGATTCGCTGAGTTTGTAGTGCAGGCTTTAGCCTGTCACGACTGAAGTCGTTACTACAAACTACACATGTTGAATCTGTCTTGGTGCTGAAACAGGAAACAGAGAATTGGGATTCTCTGGAGTTCTGCACTGAAGATTCAAGATTCAAAGTAGGGAAAAAATCTAAGGACTTTCTGAGGATTGGCTGGATTTGCCTCGCAATTATTAGATTGGAGGGGAAGTGAATCGTTGCTTGGTTTGATTGTAGGAAAATGGAGATAAAGGGTGGTAGGGTTGTGGTGAAGGGATGAAACTGTTGATTATCGATGACGATCGCGAAACAACTTCTGTTCTGAGCGCTGTACTGACTGCTCAGCAATTGACGGTAGATGCTGCGCCGGATGCTCAGACAGCACTGGCACTGCTCCAAACGGTTCCCTACGATTTAATTGTGCTGGATGTGATATTGCCTGATGCAGATGGTATTTCCCTCTGTCACACGATTCGGCAACAGCAGCAAACTATCCCGATTTTGCTCTTGACGGCGAAGGATGCAGTGGGCAATCGCGTGGCTGGGTTAGAAGCGGGAGCGGATGACTACCTCACCAAACCCTACGATTCAGCAGAATTACTGGCGCGCATTCGGGCCTTGCTGCGGCGAGGACAGACCCCTATTACTGAAACCCTGACCTGGGGGGCGTTGCAGGTCGATCCTCAAGCTTGCAAAGTCACCTATCAGGGCAATCCCATTAAGCTGACCCCCAAAGAGTACCGGTTGCTGGAACTCTTTTTGCGCTATCCTCACCGGATTTTTGATCGCAAAGCATTGCTCGATCACGTCTGGGCAATTGACGAATGCCCAGGGGAAGAAGCTGTGACCACCCAAATCCGGGGATTGCGCCGCAAGCTGGAAGCCGCCGGACTGCCCAACGACCCTATCGAAACGCTATATGGATTGGGCTATCGCTTGCGAGCCTGGCAACCGAATACGCCCTCCCAGGAACTTGACATTGGACAACAGGAGGCGATCGCCGCCATTGGGCAAATGTGGCAGGAGTTTCAAGGACGACTCCAGGAGCAGTTAAGCCTACTGGAAAAAGCGAGCAGCCACTTAGCCAACCAAACGCTAACCCCAACGCAACAGCAACAGGCACAGTTCACCGCTCATCAGTTGATTGGTTCCCTCAGCGCTTATGGGCAACCAGAGGCAGCAACACTAGCGCGACACATCGAGCAAGGGTTTGCTGCGCCTCAATCGGCGATCGCCCCTCAATTAACCACCCTGTTACAGCAACTGCGGCAAGCTACTACTCAATCTCCCTTTGCCAATGCTCCTGCAAGCTCAACAGCATCTCAACCGCCGCTGACCCACCGGATTTTGGCGATCGCCCCTGATCTAACCCTCTTACAACCACTCCAGACCGCAGCACCCAATTGGGGATGTCATCTAGACACAGCCACTGACCTCACCAGTGCCCGTCAGCAGCTTTCGCCCCAAACGCCCGATGCCATCATTCTCGATTTGGACTTCCCAGATACCCAGAAAACCGGACTCACCCTCCTGACCCAGATCAAACGCCTGGGACCTACGCCCGTCCTGATTTTGACTCAGCAAGATAGGCTGCGCGATTCTCCTTCGGAGACGCTACGCGATCGCATCACCGTTGCCCGTTTGGGAGCCGACGCCTACTTGCAAAAACCTGCATCTCCCAGCGATATATGGCGCGTCATTCATCGCCTGCTGCACCGCTTTGATCCTATCACTGCCAAGCTGCTGATTGTAGACGACGATCCCGACCTGCTGACACGATTGCAGACGCAACTGCAACCCTGGGGGTTTCAAGTCACCGGGCTGAGCGATCCCAGCCAGTTTTGGTCGGTGCTGCAAACAACCCGCCCCGATCTGCTGCTGCTAGATGTGTCCATGCCCGAATATAGCGGCATTGACCTGTGCCGAGTGGTTCGTTGCGATGCCCACTGGTACGCACTCCCCATTCTGTTTCTGTCTGCCCATGCCGATGCTGATACGTTGCATGAAGCCCTGTCAGTCGGAGCCGATGATTACATCCTCAAGCCGATCGCCGAAGCCGATTTAATTCAGCGAATTTTACAACGCCTGGGACGCATGAGTGCTCTGGAGGAGATACCCATCTAAAGTTAGCTTGCCTTGAATCTTAGGTTAGGGCAGTTCTTGAAAGTCGCCTGTAGTGAAATCAGTTTTAGCCAATCTTCATAGAGGAAAATCAGATCTCCAAATATGAGTGGCCCTCTGTGCTAAGCGTCTCTGTCGTGTAGCCAGTGTATCTGGAGTCCATTCTTCAGCCAATATATCTTGTGTTAGTTTGTACACACTCTGCTGATAAGCTTCTCGCTTAATTGGATAAGACTCATTGCCGACTTGGCGATTGAGAGACGGTTCTAAAGGCGTCAAATTTCCAATGCGATACACCATTTCTTCGATCTGGGTATCAGTAAAGTTTTGTCGCCATTCACTATTGGGTGATTCAGGTAAGATGTGCTCGACAGAAAAACTATCTTCATTCACTTCTATACCTGATGCATCTGCCTCTAGTTTGCACAAGATATATCGTGCTAACTTCTTCTTTTGCCCTCTTGTGGAAATTGAGAGCAAAGAAAAGTCCTGGAGGAACTTTTCGTCTGAAACATATGCTGAGCGAAGATTATCAAATACCTGTTTAGGGTTAGTGATTTCACCATTTGCGATCGCAATTGCCACATTGTTGTAAAGTATTTCCAATTCATTAGGATTCAGACTACTAACAACGGTGTAGCGAAAAGAAAGGATACCTACAAGTTTTAATAAGCGAGTAAAGTCGTCAGGTGAGAACTTCCCATATGCAGCAAATAAAGCTGGATAAGCTTGTTTTACTCGAAACAACTCAAGCTCACGGATATATGGTCGATTTTCTGGGGCATCTCGCCAGAATTCATCATTAGAGTTGCCGAGGGCAATAAAAAGACTGCTGTAATTTTCGAGTTGATCAAGTAACTCAAACGCTTGTTGGGCGACCTTTACAGATTCACGAACTATTTTAAATAGTCTTTCCCGTCTTACCCTAGTGTGTTTGAGACTAAGATAATAGCGGAGAAATTCAGGGAACTTCTCCATTTGAACTGTATTAATGATTCTTCTCCACTGCCGCTGCGCTTCTTGTAAATCATCTGGCCTTTGAAAGAGAGAAAATAAGTAATTCTTCAGCAAATCTGTTGAACTTAGCTCTATGCCCCTAGCATTCAATGTTTCAAACACAGTATAAGCATTTAATTCATCCTCAACATTGATCTGAATAAAAAGCAGTCTCCGAGCAATAGTATCTGTCAGGAATTCAGCTAGTTTCTCACCACTTTGAATAACATCTTTAAGCTCTTCTAAATGATTTGAGAAATACTGAAAAGCTTGCCAGAGTAATTGATTAGATTTTGAGAGGGATCGAATATTGAGAGGTCTTCTAAGGTTAATCAAATTGCTCTGATAGAAATCATTATTGTTTTCATTCAAAATAATCTTGCTTGAATAACGAAGAGAGCGTAGATCTTTATCACTAAGATAAGTACGCTTTAAAATTTCTTGTCGCTCCTGATTGGCTTGCTTTTCCTCTTCTTGCTCTTCTTGGTCTACTAATTCTTGAATTTTCTCAATGACAGCGATCGCAATAATACTGAGAGTGGCTAGCTGTTGTTGCCCGTCAATAATTGTAAACTCTTTCTCTGAAGTGCTAGAGCTTTGTAGAACGAGTGCTCCCATATAATGGCTGGAATCAGAGTGGGTGTGAAGCACCAGAATATCCTGCCAAAGATCCTCCCAGTTTTCCTCATCCCAAGAGTAATCACGCTGAAAAGGCGGTACTCGGTAAATCTTGCCATTACCAATTAAGTCGCCAAAACTAGTCGTGCGCGTATCTAGCAGATTAATCCGGGCCATCAATTAAGACGAATAAACGAGTGATAACCTTTAAGGTATCAGGAGCCTGCCTATTTAGTGTCGCTGAACCCCAGCAAGCGAAAACAGCCTCGAGCCGACCGTCGAGAGGTTATCGGTGAGTATTCGAGCTTGTCTATGGCGGCTCAACTGGGTCAATGGGCTGAAGCGAGGGAAATCAATGCGGGTCAGTTACCGACCCGTCCGCGTCGAATTTTGATGCTCCAACTCTAAACGTATCTGCTCTTGATGATGAGCGATCGCCTCCTGATGCGCCTGATCTCCCGCACTCCCTGCTTTTCGAGAATCTAACTCACTAAAGGCATCCAGACGACCATACAAAATTACCACATCTCCAGGATGAATCACCGTCGAACCCTGAGGTGCCCCAATGTATGCTCCATCAGACCGCTGAATTCCCAGCACCAGCATCCCTTCCTGATACAGATCCGTTTCCTGCAGCGGCTTGTCTGCCAGCCAATCGTCGGGGTCAATTTGCAATTCCATCACCCCATAATCTTCCGCAAGACGCAGCAGGCTGGCATAATCTCGTGCGTCTAGGTGAGTCCAGCGCCGCAGTGCCCACTCCACCCAATGCGAGAGCAAACGACTGACCCAGCGATTCGTTGCCAGCACCCACAGCACCGCAATTCCCAGCAAAAGCAACCCCAGCCGAGGCAGCCACTCTTGCGGCCCCGCCACATTAATAAACGTCAACACCAGCGAAGAAATCACCGTAATCAGCCCAGCATTACCCAGCAACATCAGCCACATCAAAATACGGCGGCGTACAGGGTGAGCAACCACCAACTCAGATTCACTTGTAGTGAAACCCGAACCTGTGATAGCAGAATGGGCTTGAAATTTAGCCGCCTCACGAGATAGCCCAGTCAAGGTCAATGCTTCAGCGGCAATCCGAGTGATCAGTAGCGACAGAGTAATGGTCAGTAAAACAGATATTAGCGTTGCCAAGCAAAACACCTCCTAACTGGGTAGAGGACTCCATAACCTGAAATTTCACCACAGAGATACAGAGCCACTCCTCCATGCCCTCAGTGTCTCTGTGGTCCTAAGCCACAATCCTTAGCATACGCTGGGATAGCTTGTAGTTGGCACTTCAGTGCTAGAGTATGGAAAAACCTGCCCATTCCAGGAGCAGCATGTTGTCTGAAGGTCGGTTTCATCTTCAGAAACGATTGGTGAATGCGGGATTGCTCGTCGCGATTCTGCTATTGGGCAGTACCAGCGTTGTAGCCCTCTTCAATGCCCGCGAGTGGCAAACCATCCAAGAACGAGTGCAACATACCTATAACCTATTGCTGACCCTGGAGCAGACAAAAACCAACCTGAACGGCACAGCGAAAGCGCGGCGAGGCTATTGGCTGACCCAGGGCATCGGGTCTAACTCTAAGATATTTTTGCAAGACTATCAAACCAGTGTGCAACAGACGCAGCAAGCCCTGGGACAACTTCAGCAGTTGACAGCAGACAACCCTACCCAGCAAACTCTCCTGCAAGAAATCAACACTCTCTGGCAGCAGTATCAGGCACTCCACCAATCTCAGGTGGAGCCATCCCTAATGGAGAATCAACCCAAAGCGCAAATCTCGCCAAGGCTGCAAACGCCCAATCGCTCTCTGAGCGGTGCGGAGCACTATCGCCTCCAGCAACAAATCTTTGCTCTGCTCAACCAGATGGCCGCCACCGAGCAGCAATTGCTAAAACAACGCATCGCCGTCACTGCCCGCCTGACGCGCACAGCGAACTATATTTTGGCGATCGCCTATAGTTTAAGTCTGGTATCCCTGGCGACTATCTATGCCCTACTGCGACGGGAAGCCAGAAAACGACAGCAGGCTGAAGCCAATCTTCGCCGCAGCGAACACAAGTTTCAGTCTGTGTTTGATGAACTCGACGAATTTGCCGGACTGCTAACCCCCGAGGGGACACTGATTGAAGTTAACCAAGCCCCCCTCGACTTTGCTCAAGTGACACGGGAAGAAATACTGGGCAAGCCTTTCTGGGAATTTCCCCTCTGGCAGCAAAGTTCAGAATTAACTGAAATTGCCAAAACGGCGGTTAGTCAAGCAGCAGCGGGGCACTTCTTTCGCACTGAAGCCACCTTCAACAGTGCCACCGGGCAGTTCCATACCTTTGATGTGTCAGTGAAACCCATCTACCAATCTCAATCAAAGCAGGTAATGTGGTTAATTGCCGAAGGACGAGATATTACCACTCAGGTGCAATTGCGGGATGCACTGCGGCAGGAACGCGATCGCTCGCTTCATCTCATTAACAGCAGTGTAGACGGCATTGCTGCGTTTGATGAAACGGGTATCTGTACTGTCTGGAATCCCGCAATGGAGACCCTAACGGGCATTCCCCGCGATCGCGCCATTGGGCAATGTGGGATGGATCTCTTCCGTTCCCTTGTTCCAGACGCGACCCTTCAGCACCTGCCTCTGGGCACAGCAGATACGGTGACGGCGTTCGACTTTTCCTGCTCCCTCCCCCAAACCGGGCAGATCCGATTTCTTGAAGCCCACTACTCGCCCCTGCACAACGGCAGCACAACCGTAACCGGAGGATTAATCGTGCTACGGGATGTCACTCGGCAACGCGAACTGGAGCGACTCAAGCGAGAATTTATCTCTATCATTAGCCACGAAATTCGTACACCGCTATCTTCGATTCGCGGTGCTTTGGGATTGGTTGCCGAAGGCATTTTAGATGACGATCCCCAAACTGCCAAAGAGATGGTGAGCATTGCCAATAACAACATTGAGCGGTTGGTGAGACTGGTCAACGACATTCTGGCACTCAATCGTCTGGAATCAGGGCAGGTAAACTTGAAATATCAGTGGTGTCCGGCGGTTTCCCTGGTGCAGCAAGCCTTTTCCAGCGTTGAAGCCCTCGCTACTGCCCACCAGATTCGCCTGGAGGCAACTGTACCTGACGATCTCTGGGTTTGGGCTGACCCCGATTGGCTAGTGCAGGTTCTGGTCAACCTGGTCAACAATGCCATCAAATTCTCTCCTCCCCAAACAGCGATCGCCGTCACCGCAGAGGCGATCGCTGCTGAAGCCGTGATCCAGTTTTCGGTCACCGATCAGGGACGCGGCATCCCAGCGGATAAGCTACAAACCATCTTTGGCCGCTTCCAGCAGGTCGATGCCTCTGACTCTCGCCAAAAGGGAGGAACCGGACTGGGACTAGCAATTTGTCGCCGGATTGTGCAACAACATGGCGGGTGCATCTGGGCAGAAAGCGAACTGGGCAAGGGTAGTACGTTTTATGTCACACTGCCCCATCCAGAGCAGCAGGAAGCGGGAAAAGAAGAAAAAAAAGAGAAGGTTCTTTAAGGTATAGCCACAGTCACCAGATTTAGGACGGGGTGCAGGGGTGGAACCCCTGGCTGGGGGCGAAGCCCCCACACCCCCTTAAACCCAGTGTCCTAAGC
>JAIMBL010000065.1 GCA_023511615.1 Leptolyngbyaceae cyanobacterium HOT.MB2.61 | reverse complement strand
TTCCTGCTCACTGATGCATTGCACTGGGAAAGTGCGCGAGTGATCCAAACCTGGAGTTACCGTTGGGCTTGCGAGATCTGTAACTGGTCACTGCAATAGTAGAGGCTTAATGAGAAAGCCTCTGACGCTGTAGACTTACCCTGGCAACACAGCGGGGGGTGAGCACCCCGACGAAGCGATGAGCTCAAAGAGACGGTCGACAGCATTTTCACCCTGACGACGCATCGATTCGAGGAAACTGAACATCATGGCCACGAGTTGAGCGCCCCAATCACTGCGGGCACCGCCGGTGACTTTACGATGAATTACTACCGGACGTAAGCCTCGCTCCGCATTGTTGTTGTCAGGCTTGACCTCAGGATGGGTGAGAAACGTAAACCAGTCAGACCAATGCCTGCGAAACCGCTTGCTCAAGGCTTGGGCATCAGCAGCCCACCGCCCCTTATGGGGATGCTCCAGCACGTCAGCTAACTCCGCTTCAACGATGGGCCTAAGGGCTTGAAGTTCCACCCGACTGAGCCGCTCCTGATGATAGTCCCGATGGGCCTGTCGTTCCGTGTGGATAATCGGAAAAACTCGGTGAGCTAACTCCCGATTTTCTGGGAACCGAGAGGTGGTTAACACCTTGAGTTCCCGCTCCAGGTGCGCCCAGCACTTTTGCTTGGCGCCCGCCGATTGTGGCCCGTAGGCCGACCAGCAGTCGCTGCTGAGGACGCCTGCAAAGTCTTCTCCTAAGAGGCGCTTGACCTCGGCTGAACTGCGGGTGGGGGCAAAGAACAGGACGCAGCACTCCGGGGCAGTGGCAATCCAGATCCAATGATTCACCCCGTTGAGGCGATAGCTGGTCTCATCGACACAGCGCACCCCTGGCTGCTGAATCCAACTCCACCACTGCTCATAAGCCGGTTGTAGCGCCTCAGAGAACCATTGATGGAGCTTCGCTAAGCTGCCCTGGGACATTGGAATCCCGAAAATGCTCTTCACAACATCGCGCTGTTTTGACCACGATAGGTTGCCGCCATAGCCTAGCCAGCCCACCACACTACTCAAGCGCCCCCCGTAGCTAAACCCCTCTCGGCACCCCAGCGGCAAGTCCTGATAGCCCTGCCACCCGCAGACGGGACACTGATACAAGGGCCGCTCGTACTCCCAAATCTCAACGAGATCCGGCACCGGTTCGGCCACCTGCTGTCGCTTGGTTCCCTGAGGTTAGCGCTCCACGGCGCCCCCGCAGTTCGGACATTGCGGCACGCTCAGGACTGCGCTGCGGTTTACCCAGCCAAAGCCATTGCGAGTCGTGCCATGGTGCCCATATTTGGGACCGCGTTTTCGCGGCGGCTTTCCCTTATCCCGGTTCGCTTTCTTCGGGCCATCCGAAGACGGCGGCTGTGAACTCGTTTCGCTGCTGCGCTGCGTCAGCTTTCGGAGCTTTTCGTTGAGTATCTCGAACTGCTCTTTAAGCTCCTTCACCCGCTGCTTGAGACGCTCCGTCTCCGACCGTTGCTCGCAATAGCGCTCGTACCAATACCTCGCCCCTTGCTCTTCAGGGTCGATCTCCAGGCAGCTCAGGTCTGAGGGTAACTGAATCGTCATGTCCATTACTCTAACGACTTTTACCGCATTCGCAATAGGCCAGCTTTGTTGCGGTGACTAATTACCTTCGAAATTATTCCAGGGCACCTGGCAATTGCATAAGTGGGGGTTTGCTTGCGCAATTACTCGTGCTAATTAACTTTAATTAACAACAATCAATTAACAACAATCTGTATTGCTTATCCATGAAACTGCTTTTTTTTCTAAAAAGAATTTTGACAAAATACTGGTTGCGATCGCGTCTATTTTATCGGCTGACTTTACTAATTCTTTTTGTCATAAGTGCGGCATTGGTAATTGTGCCCGTGCTTTCCCAACCAGTAACGCTCAGACTCTTAATGACGGCTCCCGATGTTCCTCCTTGGAACCGGGTCATGGTTAAGGCATTTGAAGCGCAGAATCCCGGAATTCGACTGCAAATTGTGGAAGGTCCGAATGCAACAAATTTGATTGAAGACCTTTATACTTCTGCCTTCCTGCTGGGTGACTCTCCCTATGACTTGATCAACATGGATGTCATCTGGACACCCAAATTTGCTGCCGCAGGCTGGTTAGTGGATTTAACCGATGAATTCTCTCAGGAAGAGTTGTCGGTCTTTTCGGCCCCAGATGTGGAGGGAGGAAAATATCAGGACCGACTCTATCGGCTGCCGATCCGTTCAGATGCAGGGATGTTGTATTACCGCAGAGATTTGCTTGAGCAGGCGGGTTACCAGCCCCCTAAGACCTTTGAAGAACTGGTAAAAATTTCAAAGGACTTGCAGGAGAAAGGGCTGGTTCGCTGGGGTTATCTCTGGCAGGGTCGCCAGTATGAAGGGGCCGCTGCCATGTTTGTGGAAGTGCTGAAGGGTTTTGGGGCCTTCTGGGTCAACCCCGACACCCTGGAAGTTGGACTGGATCAGCCTGCCGCGATTCAGGCAGTGAAATTTTTGCAGAGTACGATTCAGGAAGGCATCTCTCCCCCAGGCGTGACGACCTATATGGAAGAAGATACCCGTCGCATCTTTCAAAGTGGGGAGGCTGCCTTTTTGCGGAGCTGGCCCTACGTTTGGCCTCTGGCGAATGCAGAAGGTTCTCCCATTCAAGGAAAAGTTGGCATTATGCCCATGATCGGGGCGGAAGGAAACACCGGCGGGTCGTGCCTGGGGGGGTGGGGGTTGGGTATTTCAAAGACAACAAAACATCCGAAAGAAGCGCTCAAAGCCATCCGATTTTTAACCAGCCAGGCACCGCAAAAGGAATTCGTTCTGGAGGCGGGTTATGTACCCAGCCGCAAGTCACTCTTTACAGATCCAGTGATTGTCGCCAAATACAGTTACTATCCACAGTTTTTTCAAGTCGTGCAAAAGGCCGTTCTGCGTCCTCCGATCGCCCAATACGCTCAGGCCTCTGACATTTTGCAGCGGTACCTGAGCGCTGCTCTGACGAATCAGATGACGGCTGAACAAGCTATGCAAAACGCGGCCAGAGAAACCCGCCTGTTGTTAGAAGCCGGACGGACCAGGAGGGGGTAGGAATGACCGCAACCAAAGTTAATACGATTCAGGCTCGCTATCGCCGGACGGGGTTGTACTTGCTCATTCCAGCGATAGCGGTGTTACTGCTGGTGTTCGCTTACCCGATTGGGCGATCGTTCTGGCTCAGCCTGTTTGACCAGAACTTGGGAACCGGGTTAGAGCCCGTTTTTGCTGGACTGAACAACTATGACCGGATCATAGGTGATGGTCGCTTCTGGCAGAGCTTTTGGGTAACCACCCGGTTTACAGTCATCACCGTCGTGCTGGAACTCATCCTGGGCATGGGCATTGCTCTGGTCCTGAACCAGGCATTTCGGGGACGAAATGTCGTGAGAACCATTGCCATACTGCCCTGGGCGCTGCCTACGGCCCTGATTGCCCTCGGCTGGACCTGGATCTTCAACGACCAGTACGGCATCGCCAATGACATTCTGCTGCGGCTGGGCCTGATCCAGGAAGGGATTAACTGGCTGGGTGATCCCCTTACCGCCACCGTTGCCCTGATCGTCGCCGATGTTTGGAAAACCACCCCCTTTATCAGCATTTTGCTGCTGGCAGGCCTACAGTCTATCCCCGGCGACCTCTATGAAGCCTATGCCCTGGAAGGGGCCAGTGCCTGGCAAAGCTTCTACCGCATTACCCTGCCGCTGCTGATGCCCCAGGTCATCATTGCAATCCTGTTCCGGTTTGCCCAGGCGTTTGGCATTTTTGACCTGGTTCAGGTAATGACTGGCGGCGGCCCCGGTGGTGCAACCGAAGTGGTTTCACTTTACATCTATGCCACTGCCATGCGTTATCTCGACTTTGGCTACAGTGCAGCTATGGTCGTCGTCACCTTTTTGCTACTGATTGTGGCAGTCGTCATTTGTACGGTTCTGATTTCTCGCTATCGGTCTCGAACGAGGGAATAGGAGGAGGTGGAGAGAAGAAAGGAGTCAGAAGTCAGGAGCTAGGGACTGGGGCTGGGGGTAGGGATAAGGTATTTGGGAAACCTCAGAACTCAAAATTCAAAACTCATCCATCCCTTTACTCCTGACCCTGTTGCCTGTTAGCCGTCGCTTGGGTTGGAACTCAGCATTCAACACTTAAAATTCAAAACTTGTCTACCCCTTCACTCCATCCTCCCCTCTAACAACGAACAACCAACAGTTTACTATGTCCACGACTCTCAATCCTGATTCCCTGGCTACCCCAGCAAAACCCCGAAAACTAACAGTGGGAACGGTTTTGTTCTGGTTGGCAGTGGTGGCGATCGTGGTTTTTTGTCTTGCTCCCATCCTGTGGCAGGTGTTGACCTCGTTCAAGGTGAATGAGGATATTTCGGCGATTCCAAATGTCTATTTCCCGACCCGATTCACACTTGACCACTACATCGAACTATTTACTCGCCGTCCGTTCATGCGGTATGTCTTCAATAGTGCCCTGGTGTCGGTGGTTTCAACGGTAACTTGTTTGCTAATCGGGGCTCCGGCGGCTTATGCTCTGGCCCGTCTCCGCCCTCTGGGTGGCAGAATCATTCAGGCGGGAATTCTTCTCATTACCCTGTTTCCTGGCATTCTGTTGCTTCAGGGACTCCTGGAAATTGTTCAAGCCTTTCATCTGGGCAACCGCTATCTGTCACTTATCATTCCCTACACCGCCATCAATCTCCCTCTCACTATCCTGGTGATGAGGAGTTTTTATGAGCAATTGCCCAGGGATCTGGAAGACGCCGCCCGTGTAGATGGCTATAACACCTTGCAGATGTTGACGAAAATCGTCATGCCGCTCACCCTACCAGCCCTTGTCACGACAGGCATTCTCACCTTCATCTTTGCCTGGAATGAGTTCATTTTTGCGCTCACCTTCATTACCGAAGAGCGGCTGAAAACCATTCCCGTTGCCTCTGCCCAAATTGGTGGCACCTCCGTATTTGAGATTCCCTACGGCCCGATCGCCGCTGCCACCGTCGTCGGCACCATTCCCCTCGTTCTGCTGGTACTCTTCTTCCAGCGTCAGATCATTCAAGGGCTAACGGCGGGGGCAGTAAAAGGGTGAGGTTATCTCAATAACTCCGCCCAAGAAGAACTTGAATCAGACATTGCTGAAGTCGGCAGACTTCTTCAAGCTCTCATTAACTCCCTGCAAAAAGCCTCTAACAGAATGGTTAAAACCACTAACTAACAACCCACAACTAACAACTAACAACTAACAATGGCAAAACTCGAATTGATAAACCTCAATAAAACCTTCACGCCCCGGATTGTTCCGGTAAAAGATATCAGCTTAAGTGTGGAAGACGGCGAGGTGCTGACGCTGTTGGGGCCTTCGGGTTGTGGCAAATCGACGGTGCTGCGGATGATTGCGGGACTGGAGGAACCTACAAAAGGACAGATATTAATCGGTGGACGCGATGTCACCTACCTGAAGCCGGGCGATCGCAACATTGCCATGGTCTTCCAGAGTTATGCCCTCTATCCCCACATGACCGTGTATGACAACCTCTGCGCTGGACTGCGCCTGAAGAAAGTGCCCCAGGATGAAATTGATAGACGCATTACTGAGGTCTCTCACATTCTGGGGCTGGATGATCTGATGCAGCGCAAACCGGGACAACTTTCTGGAGGGCAGCGGCAGCGGGTTGCGGTGGGGCGGGCCCTGGTGCGGCGATCGGATGTGTTCTTGCTGGATGAGCCCCTTAGTAACCTGGATGCCCTTCTGCGAGAACACGTGCGGGCCGATCTGAAGCAGATCTTTTCAGCCCAGAATGCTCCCGTGGTCTACGTTACCCATGACCAGACCGAGGCCATGACCCTTTCCACCCAGGTGGCCGTTCTCAACAATGGCTACGTGCAACAACTAGATGCCCCCGAAAATATTTATAACCACCCGGCCAATCAATTTGTGGCTGGTTTTGTTGGCAGTCCCCAAATGAACCTGCTGACCCTGCCCTGCCAAGGGAACCATGCCCTGCTGGGAGACTTCAAAATTCCCCTTCCCGATCTTCCCACGCCGCCACCATCCGTTGTATTAGGAATTCGTCCCGACCACATCCATCTCCTGGAAGCGGATGAATCGACAGACAGACCTATCTTGAAAGGAAAAGTGTTTCTGGTGGAAAACCTGGGAATGAACAACCTGGTCAGCATCCGAATTCCGAACTCCCAGGGGAAGGCGATCGTGCTGCGGGCGCTGCTTCCCCCAGCAACCTGGGCAAACCGGGAGTTGACCTTTACCCTTCCTCCCGAACTGACCCATTGGTTTAATGTGCAATCAGGCGATGCCCTCGTCAGAAGGTCTTAACCAAGAGCGATCGCCTACACATATGCGGTCGTTTACAAAGACGCCGCAGGCAACGATATCCACATCCCCTTCGGCGAAAACCTTGTCTGCCGCTGCTGGCTCCTGGCAGAAGAAGGCATTGTCAAATGGCGCGATACGTGGGCAGCATAGGGAAAGATCAGGAGTTGTTGGTTGTTACATATCACCCCTCACTTTCTCCATGACCGTCTCTCGAACAATCTGCATGGGTTTCCTGGCTGTCATCGCAGTAGGGACACTGCTACTGTTGCTGCCCTTTTCTGCAAGCGATAATGCTCTAGATTGGGAGCATTTCATCGTCGCTCTGTTCACGTCAACTTCGGCAGTGTGTGTGACGGGGCATATTGTGGTAGACACGGGCACCTACTTCTCCCCCTTTGGGCAATTCGTAATTCTGGCCTTGATCCAGGTGGGTGGGTTGGGCTATATGACAGCCACCACGTTTTTGTTTCTGCTGATTGGGCGCAAGTTTGGTTTGCGGGACAAACTTGCCGTCCAGCAGGCTCTGGATCGAGATGAAATTCAGGGGGCGTCCCAGGTCATTCGCTCCATCATTGCAACCACAATGATTTTTGAAATCACAGGAGCCTTTTTGCTTCTGCCGGTATTTAGCCCTAAATACGGCTTAGACCGTGGGCTATGGTTATCCATTTTTCATAGCATCAGTGCATTTAACAATGCCGGATTTAGCCTATTTGCAGATAGCTTAATAGGCTTCCAATCTTCCCCATTGCTCAATCTGGTCGTTCCAGGTCTAATCATTTTTGGCGGAATTGGGTATGAAGTGATTTTTGAAATCTACCTCTGGTTACGTACCCGTTTCCTGCGCAGACCCGAACAGGTAATTCTGTCGCTCAATTTCAAAGTTGCTGTCAGCACGACTCTGGCACTTTTGATAATAGGGTCAATCGCCTTTTTTCTGGTCGAACTTCGTAACCCCAGTACCATTGGAGCGGTCGATTTTCCAACCAAGTTAATGACAGCCTGGTTTCAGGCTGTAACTCCCCGAACTGCCGGATTTAACACGATTGACATTAGCAAGATGACCACCGCCGGATTGTTCATCACTATCGCCCTGATGTTTGTTGGTGGCAGTCCTGGGGGCACCGCCGGTGGGATCAAGACCACAACTCTGCGGGTGTTAACAAGCTGCACCAAAGCCATTCTGCGCGGTAGAGAGGAAGTTACCCTGTACGAACGTCAGGTTCCCCTTTCCCTCATCCTGAAAGCAGTGGGGGTTGCCGTTGGGTCATTTGGAACTGTGATTGTGATGACGATCCTGATCTCCCTGTCCGATCCGGAGGTTAACTTTATCCAAATTCTGTTTGAGGTAGTATCAGCCTTTGCTACCGTTGGTCTATCAACGGGCATTACTGAGGGACTGACCGTCTTTGCCAAACTCGTTTTGGTTGCCACGATGTACATCGGACGGGTGGGGGTGTTGCTGTTAATGGCGGCCCTGGTAGGAGACCCCAAACCCAGCTTTGTTCACTATCCTGAAGAAAACCTCCTGGTCGGTTAGTTTGAAGATTATCGCCTCCCACCAAACTATTACGGATCCTCATCAACATCTATCCAGTAGAGGTGTTAAAGTCTGTAACAGCACCTGTAGTCTATCTTCTTAATACTTGACGTTTCGATAGGAGGCGGCACCCGTTTCCTGATGCAGACAGGAACTATGTGCCGATAGTCATTGGTTAATTTATCGTCCTTAAACTTTTTCCATAACCTCAGGGCTGATTTAAAAAATCGGCAATTTGCAGTTATCGGTTTGGGGCGTTTTGGGCGAGCTGTTGCTTTCACTCTGCACAAGCAGGGATACGATGTGCTGTGTATCGATTCTGACGAAGCAAAGGTTGCTCAAATCCTTTCAGACCGCATTGCGACCCATGCTCGCCAGCTAGACTCTACCCAACCTTCTGCTTTACGGGAAGCGGGAGTTTTTGAGCAAGACACCGTGATTGTGGCGATTGGGAACTACGTCCAGGAAAGCATCATCACCACTCTAAACCTGAAAGAAGGGGGCGTGCGTCATGTGGTGGCAAAAGCCTCTTCAGAAATTCACATGAAGCTGCTGCAAAAAGTGGGAGCAGACCATGTGGTCTTTCCAGAACATGAGATGGGGTGTGCCCTGGCGCGATCGCTTACCAAACCTGGCATTCTTGATCGATTCGAGCTAGATCCCGAACATAGCATTGTTGAAGTCATTACACCGGAACAGTTTGTTGGCAAAACCATTTCAGAACTTCGGCTTCGTAGTAACTATGGCTTAAACGTTTTAGCCGTCAGCCAGGACGGCAAGTTTGAAATCAACCCCCCTCCAACCAAGCGGCTGGAAAAAGGCTCTGCCATGGTCGTGATTGGTGCGAACCATTGCATCAATCGGTTGCCGGTTTAGAGAGGGGCTGGGGGCTGGGAATAAGAGTTGTAAGCTTCTTTCTCTTCCCTGGCCCCTAGTACTCTGTCAAATTGAATTTGACGGTTAGCGAATACCCAGGAAGTTGATGGGGGTTAAATTTTGAGAGTCTGCGACCCGTCAAAATTTTCCCGGCGGAACACTAGTCCCTGCCCCCTAGTCCCTCCTCTGCCTCTTCCTCAACGGCTGCAAACAGTGCGGAGTAGTCCTCCTCGGCCAGTCCCATTGAGATCGCCTGTTGCAAAATGTGGCTGACGGCGGCAACGAGACGGGTGTTGATCCCTAGAGATTCTGCTTCGGTGAGAAACAGGTTGTTGTCTTTCAACAGATGTTTGGTGGGGAAGTTAGGGTTGGCGAAGTTGTGGTTTACCATGCGCTGAAGTTTTTTATCAAACGTTGGGGCGTAAAGGGCACTCTGGCGCAGAATTTGCATGAACAACTCGGTATCCACCCCCTGTTTCATAACAAAACTGAGGCTGGTGGAAAAAGCGGCCGTCAATGAGGCGATGAGCTGGTTGAGGGCCAGTTTTGTCGCTGCTGCTGTCCCTACAGGGCCGATCAGGATTGGTTCCGAACCGAAGCATTGGAAGATGGGCTGATAGTTCTCAAACTGTTCTGGGGTTGCCCCTACCATCACGATCAGTTTGCCTGCTTTAGCCTCCGGTATACTTCCTAGAACAGGGGCTTCCAGGTAGGTTCCCGCCGCTGCGACGATTTCATCCCGGATGGCCTGGCTCTCAGTGGGCGCGATCGTTCCCATCTGGATCACCGTTTTACCGGCCAGTTCTCCACGGGCAGCTTCTGTCAGCAGCGTTTCACGGATTGCCTGGGCATTGGTTAGCATCAACACAATGCAGGTTGAATGCTGGATAAGCGTTTGGGGAGAAGAGGCCATTTCCACACCTGCTGTTTTCAGTGGCTCCAACTTTTCAGCGGTGCGGTTGTAGGCGATCGCCAGTAACCCTGCCTCTAACAATCGCTGTGCCATTGGCAGTCCCATCAATCCAGTACCTATCAGTCCAACTTTCACACTCCGCCTCCCAGTGGGCTGTCAAACTTAATTTTGACAGGTGTGGTGGGTTTCGGGTATCAGGGGGGTAGAGGGCTAGGCGTTGCTAAAAAGCAGTATGAATCGAAACGAAGTTTCGAGCATACAGCAACTATTTCATATCCAAATGCAGCAATGCCGAGAGGTAGTGTTCCGCCAGGAAAATTTTGACGGGTCGCAGACTCTCAAAACTTAACCCCCATCAACTTCCTGGGTATTCGCTAACCATCAAATTCAATTTGACAGAGTAGTAGATAGGTTTTAAGTTGAAGGGGCTCAGCATTGGTTGAACAAACTGGCAAAGTTTATCTGGTTGGTGCGGGTCCCGGAGAGGTTGCTTACCTGACAGTCCGGGGTTATCAACTTCTGAGACAGGCAGAGGTGCTGGTCTACGACGCACTGGTAGATGGTGAATTGCTCGAACTGGTGCCAGAAACCTGCATCAAGTTTGACGTTGGCAAGCGGGGTGGTAGACCCAGTAGGATCCAGACGGAAATTAATGATTTGCTTGTACAGCACTGTTTGCAGGGAAAACTGGTGGTGCGTCTGAAAAGTGGTGACCCCTTCATCTTTGGGCGCTCTCATTCTGAGATTCAGGCGTTGAAGGCAGCAAATTGTGATTATGAAGTGGTTCCAGGGCTATCCTCTGCGTTGGCGGCTCCTTTACTGGCAAGTATTCCCCTGACCGATCCGGTGTTAAGTCGATGCTTTGCGGTGGTGAGTGCCCATGATCCCGAAGCGCTGGATTGGGAGGCATTGTCGCGTCTGGAAACGCTGGTCATTCTGATGGGAGGGCAACGACTGGAGGAAATTGTGGAGCGGCTTCGGATGCAGGGGCGATCGCCCCAGACTCCCATTGCTATCATCCGTTGGGCCGGGCAACCGCAACAGCAAATTTGGGAAGGAACCCTGACTGATATTGTCAAGGAAACAGCGATGGCTTCCCTCTCCCCCTGTGTGATGGTGATTGGGGAAGTGGTTAGACTCCGAGCCTATCTTCAGGGGGGAGACAACAGGCGACGGGCAACAGGCGACAGAGACATGCCAGATCCTGTACTCTATACCCTATCCCTTGAAACCTCCCCCAATTTTTCAGCCGTGCAGACTCCCCACTCTCCTCTCCTCTCCTCTCCCTCCTCCCCCCTCACCAATAAAACGGTGCTGGTAACTCGCTCGGCCAGCCAGTCGGGGCAGTTTAGCGATCGCCTCCGTCAGGCAGGTGCTGTGGTGATTGAAATGCCTGCGCTGGAGATTGGGCCGCCTTCAAGCTGGGTCGAATTAGATGGAGCGATCGCCCACCTATCTGACTTTGACTGGCTGATCCTGACTTCCGCCAATAGCGTTGAGTATTTCTTTGATCGCCTGGCAACTCAAGTCCAGGATATTGGCGCTCTGGCTGGTCTAAAAATTGCTGTGGTGGGAGAGAAAACAGCCCAATGTCTGGCGCGACGGGGAATTAAACCCGACTTTGTGCCACCTGAATTTGTCGCTGACTCTCTCGCTGCGCACTTTCCTGACTCCCTTGAAGGCACCCAAATTCTCTTTCCAAGGGTTGAAAGCGGTGGGCGGGACGTGCTGGTGAAGGATTTTTCCGACCAAGGAGCAATTGTGACAGAAGTGGCGGCCTACGAATCTCGCTGCCCAGAGGCGATCGCACCGGAAGCTCTGGCCGCTCTGCAAAATCACGCGGTTGATGTTGTCACCTTTGCCAGTTCTAAAACCGTCAAGCATTTCTGCCAGTTGCTTCAGCAAGCCCAGGGAGATGACTCCTGGCAACCCTGGCTCAATGACGTTTGCATCGCCTCCATCGGTCCCCAAACCAGCAAAGCCTGTGAAAGCGTTCTGGGGCGTGTCGATGCCGAAGCACAGGAGTATACAATCGAAGGATTAGTCCAGGCAATTATTCAATGGCTAGAGAGGAAAAACTAAAAAGAGCCATCTATGTCCACCTCCCCATTATCGGCGTAAAACTTCTGCCAACCTGCACTAGTACTCTGTCAAATTGAATTTGACGGTTAGCGAATACCCAGGAAGTTGATGGGGGTTAAATTTTGGGGGTCTGCGACCCGTCAAAGTTTTCCTGGCGGAACACTAGTACTCTGTCAAGAGCTATAAGTCTGCGCAGGTGCCTTAGGACATTGGAATTAGAGAGGGAGTGGGGGCGGAGCCCCCAGCCAGGGGTTTCGCCCCTGCACCTTGTCCTAACCACAATGATTACTGCCATATTTTGTGAGCTGAAAACTCCCAAAATAACCACCTTGACTCAATTCCAAGCGACAAAATTAGAATTGACAGACCACTAGGCTAAGCGATGGAGATCTGATAGGGTTTTTAGGACAGTAGAGGAATCGAGGATCGAAAAAAATGGGGCCACTGAAAGGGCGAGATCTGCTGAGCCTGGCTGATTTGACCGCTGATGAGCTGCAAGAAATTTTGCACCTGGCGGCCCAGTTAAAAGCGGGTACCGTGAATCTGAAATGTCAGAAAATTCTGGGCTTGCTGTTTTATAAAGCCTCTACCCGCACCCGTGTCAGTTTTTCAGCAGCGATGTACCAGTTGGGAGGGCAGGTGCTCGACCTAAATCCAAATGTCACCCAGGTTAGTCGCGGAGAACCGATCGCCGATACTGCCCGTGTCCTGGATCGCTACCTCGACATTCTGGCAATCCGCACCTTTGACCAGCGCGACCTAGAAACCTTTGCCAGCTATGCCAGAATTCCCATCATCAATGCCCTCAGCGACTTAGAGCATCCTTGCCAGGTTCTGGCCGACCTGCAAACGATGCAAGAATCCTTTGGCTCACTGAATGGGTTAACGCTGACCTATGTAGGAGATGGAAACAACGTTGCTCACTCTCTGATGCTAGGTTGTGCGATGGCAGGGGTGAATGTGCGGGTGGCCTCTCCGCCAAACTACCAGCCCTTGGAAACCATTGTGGAACAGGCAACGGCGATCGCCGACGGTCGCACCGAAGTGATTGTCACCACCGATCCGGTAGCCGCCGCAAAGGGAGCCCATGTTCTCTATACCGACGTCTGGGCCAGCATGGGGCAGGAAGACCTGGCAGAAAGCCGCATCCCCATCTTTCAGCCTTACCAGGTCAACGAAGCCCTGCTGGAACATGCTGATAAGGCAGCGATCGTCCTCCACTGCCTGCCTGCCCACCGGGAAGAAGAAATCACCAATGCCGTCATTGAAGGCCCCCAATCCCGTGTCTGGGACCAGGCAGAGAACCGTATGCATGCTCAAAAAGCCCTTCTGGCAAGCCTGTTGGGAGCAGAGTGAGGGAAGGTTGTTAATTGTTGGTTGTTAGTTGTTGGTTAAGTGGGGGTGGCTCTCCTGAGAGTTTGGTGATAAGCGATGCTCATCACCAAAACAAAATCAATACTCCAGGGATTTTGTTTTAGATGAAAGAGTATCTTACGCTACTCTTTCACCGGCAAGCCGGGAGAAGCGTGGAGGTCAGGCGACAGGCGACGGGCAACAGGAGACAGGGAGAAGACAGAAGACAGGAGACAGAAGGGGGAGGTGGAAAACACCCCTTTCATTCACGCATGACCGTAGAGTCAACTTTGAGACACAAAATTTAATTTTCAGTGGATTGCAAAGGACTAGACAGGAGTACAATTTAATGGTACAGGTGTTCTAAGGTACCTCCTCCCTGCTTAACCTTCACCTGCTCTAGATTCTATGGAACCTCTGACTGAAGCTCAACAAGAGTTATACGACTGGCTGGTCGAGTATATTCGAGCAAATCAGCACTCACCCTCCATCCGTCAGATGATGCGAGCGATGGGATTGAAATCTCCTGCTCCGGTACAGAGTCGCCTGGAGCATTTGAGAGCAAAGGGGTACATTGACTGGAGCGAAGGTAAAGCTCGAACCATTCGCTTGTTGCATGCAAGTTCTCCAGGAGTGCCAATTCGAGGGGCGATCGCAGCCACAGGTCTGGTCGAAACCTTCCAGGATGACGTGGAAGTTGAACATCTTGACTTCTCTAACCTGCTCCTTAATCCCCGCTACTTTGCGCTCAGAGTTAGAGGGCTCAGCATGATCGATGCCCTGATCGATGATGGAGATGTAGTCATCATGGAGCCAGTCACTGACCCCAAATCCATCAAAAACGGCACCATCGTTGCTGCTCATGTCAATGGGCAAACGACTCTCAAGTACTACAGTCGCAAGGGCAGCAAAGTTACGCTGGAACCGGGCAACCCGGATCGGGATGCTTACCCCGTAATTGAATTACCCGCCAGCCAGGTGGATATTCAGGGAGTTCTCGTCGGCGTCTGGCGCTTTAAGCGAGTGTCTTAACGGTGCATGTAGCTGAGCAACCAGTTAGCGATCGTGGCCCGGCGGGTTTTGCGCGGCACTAATTCATCAACCTTATAACCTTCAAACCCCAGCTTTTCCTTAAGCAATTGTTTGTTTTCCTTTGGAATGGAGCGGGTCAGCTTCACCGTTGCTGGACGGCTTTCAATGAAATCAGGGGGTTCCGGGTATTCCTCTCGCCATTCTGGAGCAACGGCGGAGCAGTCCCAGGTTCCATCAGAATTAAGCCGATAGCCCAGGCAATGCCAGACCAAAGCATTGGCAGTTGCGTCATCAACAGTATCTTTAATAATTCCCCAGATAGTATCTTGTGTGAGGGGTGGTAAATCAGTCATATCATTCACATCATTACCAATCTGGCGACAGCTATAGTATTCAGGTTTTATCAGAAACCTTTATCTGTTCTTAAAGATAATGTTATACTATGCAACATAAGTTTACCTTTTTTGCCCGTTTGACTGAAATTCCTCTCATCCAGTTATTGGAGTCCTTTTCATGAGATTCAATCCGGTTCCAGCAGTTCTTGGACTGGCAACCGCTACGGTTGCTTCAGTTGTGATGGCCCCCTCGCAAGCAGTTGCTGTAACCTTTCAGCTCTCTTCTGGCGTCACAAGTGTGTTTCTCGATTTGCCTACATTAGAAAGTGTTGGATTGTCTTTAACTGGTGCAACGGGTACTGTACCTCCGGTCTCTAGCGATTTCTTAGTTGGATTTCCAATTACACCGCAAACCACGTTCACCTTCGACTTTGATAGTGGCAGCGGGTTTACTCCTGTGGGCGGTACGATTGAGCATACGGGCTCAGTGACGTTTAACAATACTCTAACTCTGGGCAATTTCTCGATTGGGTTTGACCCTGCTCGTGCTATCGGCAGTGCCAGCGGTTTCTTTGTGAGGGACACTATTACGACCGCTGCAATTCTGTTTGATGTCGCAACACCCAGCAGTTTGACGTTTGTCGATCAAAATCTGGAAGTTCAGGGAGATCTGTTGGTTTCACCAGAACTGGCAGGTATTTTGGGCAATACCAGTCTCTCCGGAGCAACTATTGGTGCAGCGAGCATTAATGGAGAAGCCATTCCTGAGCCGGCAACCGTTTTAGGTGTGCTGGCAGCAGGTGGTTTTCTAGCCGCTAGCCGTCGTCGGGCTGCGCAGAGGAGTAACAGGGAATAGGGAATAGGAGATAGAGAATAGGGGATAGGGAGGACCACATAAACTTATTCCCTGATCCCTATCCCTTATATAGCGATAGCCATTGTGGTTAGGACAGGGTGCAGGGGTGGAACCCCTGACTGGGGCACTGCCCCCACACTCCCTTTAAGCAACGTCCTAACGCGTTTGCGTAGAGCTACACCAATTCTCGATTTTGGATTTGTGATTTTGGATTGACAAACACCGCCTTTGAGAGAGTTCCAGCATGTTCATCTGTAACTCTACTTTGAAGAGCGGGTATTAACTGGTTTTCTACCGACCGAGTAACTTTCTCAGTTCACTGGTCAGGGCGTGAATGACATTATGGTCGTATTCCAGTTCTTCATCGGCTTGAAGACTTGCTAATCTGAAGCGAGAGTTTGTTTATCTTCTTCCCCTTAATCTACACCCTCGATCGGAGCAAAGCCCTGTCGTTGTACATTCTCTGTTACAACTTTGGGTTCTAGGAATTGCAACAGGTAATCAGGCCCACCAGCCTTTGAGCCAACACCGGAAAGCTTGAAGCCGCCGAAGGGCTGACGTGCCACGATCGCTCCCGTAATTCCCCGATTGATGTACAGATTCCCCACTTCAAATTCTTGCTGGGCTCGTTCGATATGGGACGGTGTGCGGGAGTACAGCCCCCCTGTCAGGGCATAGCGGGTGCCGTTGGCAATCTCCAGAGCCTCGTCAAACGTCCTGGCTCGCATCACCGCCAGGACGGGGCCAAAGATTTCTTCCTGGGCAATGATCGCCTTCGGTGAGACATTTTGGAAGATGACGGGACCGATAAAGTAACCTCCATCCGGGGCGGGCATTTCTAGCGCCACCTCGCATTCCATCCGCCCCTTCTCGATATATTCTTTGATGCGATCTCTGGCACTGGCATCAATTACGGGTCCCACTCTGGTACCGGGGTGTTCTGCGGGACCAATGTTGAGCGATCGCACCGCTTCTATCAACCGTTGCAAAAAGGTGTCGTAGATTGGTTCGAGCACAATCACACGGGAACAGGCAGAACACTTCTGACCACTGTAACCAAAGGCAGACTGGGCTACCCCCTGTACCGCCTGATCCAGGTCTGCACTTTCATCCACAATGATGGCGTTTTTGCCTCCCATTTCTGCCACCACCCGCTTCAAATGCTGCTGTCCCGGTTGCAGAATGGCAGCATCGGCGTAAATGCGACAGCCCACTTCCTGGGACCCCGTAAAGGTAATCATGTGGACATCGGGATGTTTGACCATGTGGGCCCCCACCGTCGAGCCCTTGCCAGGGACGTACTGAAACACCCCTTTGGGGACGCCTGCCTCCACCAAGATTTCGGACAGTTTCGCCGCAATTACCGAGGAAACTTCAGCTGGTTTCAGCAGGGTGCAGTTACCCGCCACCAAAGAGGCAACAGTCATCCCCGTGGGAATTGCCAGGGGAAAGTTCCAGGGTGAAATGACCAGGGAAACGCCCCTCGGCTGATAACGATAGCGGTTTGTTTCACCGGGGTAATCGTAGGCAAAGCCGCGCTCTAAACGTTCCATTTCATCGGCATAGTAACGGCAAAAGTCGATCGCTTCAGACACCTCCGGATCGCCTTCTTTCACCACCTTTCCCGTTTCCAGAACCATCCAGGCAATCAATTCCTGTCGCCGCTCTTCCATCAGGTCAGCAGCCCGCCGCAGAATGGCAGCCCGTTCCTTAACCGGGGTGCGCTTCCAGGCTGGAAAAGCGGCTTTGGCGGCTGCGATCGCCTGTTCTGCCTGGTCCACACTGATCAGTCCAATCTGACCTACCTTCTCCTTAAAGTTGGAAGGATTTAACGAATCGACATAGGTTTCAGTTTGAACAAATTCCCCGTTGATCAGGGGCAGGTAGGTCTTGCCCAACTCCTGCCGCACTAATTGCAGCGCATAGCCAATCTGTTTTCGCTGGGCGACTTCGGCGTAGTCGGTATCGGGCGAATTTTGAAAGGTAAGTTTTGAGGTTTGAGGTTTGAGGTTTGAGGTTTGAGTTTCCGCCTTCCTACTCCCTACTTCCCTTTCCCCTTCCAACACCTGACTGCTGACTGCTGACTCCTGACCCATCAGCGGAGGTGCTAAAAGTTCTTCTACTGGACGTTCTTCCAGATTCTGGCGCAGAAAGGAACTATTGGCAGTGTTTTCCAACAGGCGGCGGATGAGGTAAGACATGCCAGGGATGAGTTTGCCGTAGGGACAGTAAACTCGAACGCGATACCCCTGATTGACCAGGGCTTTTGCCAGCCTATCGGCCATGCCGTAAAGGACCTGCAACTCAAAGCGGCGACGAGGAATGTTGAGAGACTGGGCGATCGCCATTGCATGGGCCTGCGATCGCACGTTGTGACTGCCAATTGCAGCATAAAGATACTCATGATTTTCCAGTAGCAGCCGGGTCATGGCTTCAAAATTGGCATCCGTCGATTCTTTGTCATTAAAAACGGGTTGTTTCCAATTTTTTTGAATCGCCTTAATCGTTTCCTGATCCCAATAGGCACCCTTCACCAGTCGCACGGTAACAGGGGTTCCCCGCTTCTTTGCCCACGCAATCAGATCTTTCAAGTCGTGATAGCTATCGCGCAGATAAGCCTGGAGGGTAATGCCAATGTCGCTGCGGGTACGGAATTCCTCTTCCATCAGCAATTGCTTCAGGATAGTAAGGGTCATTTCCTTGTACTGGTATTGCTCCATGTCAAAATGAACAGCTGTCTCCAGTTCCTTTGCCCGCCGCAAAAGACGCCGAATGCGATCGCTCACCTTTTCCTGGCTGCCCTTCTCATCCAGCGGATCAAACTGGGAGTAAAAGGCCGTCAATTTCACCGATACCTGCACCCTGGGCAAAGGCTCCCCATCGGCTAGGTCGATTTGCTCCACGGTTGACCAATGCTTGGCAACTTCCGTCAGTTGCTCCATCAGTTCCAGATAGCGTTCCAGGTAAGACTGAGCCTCAGCTTCCGTAATCACCGCCTCACCCAGCAAATCCACAGTAAACGCCATCCGTTCCTTACGCAGACGCTCAATGGTCTTGATGACCTGCTGAATGGTTTCGCCTGCAATGTACTTATGGGCCAGGGTTTCCACTGCGGTAGAAAGGGTTGTTGCCGCAATTTGTCCGGGCATGGAGTCGGGATTGGCAAAGTTGAGCATCCCCTTTAACGCTGCCGGTAGCTCAACGGTTTCGTCGCCTAAATACTCCTGTAAGTGGCGAGCAATTTCCGCTTTACTTTGCAAAGAGGAAAGGCAATCAATCAAGCGGAAAAGCTGCACCCGCAGGCCAGGGTTACTCATCGCCCAACCTAACAGCCGGTCATCCCAACGCATCTGATCCCGCATTTGAGTAAAAAGGGAACGATTTTCACGGGTAGCGGATAATAGTTGACGGGCGATCGCGATCGTGTTTTCTTCGTAGGGATTCGGCGAAAGAGCAACCACGGCAGTAGACTCCTGGCTTAGGGAATCCAATTATTGTAGCTCTGATGATTGAATCACTGTTGTAATGGAGGTTTGCAACAGATGTTTTCAGGAATTAACAAAGGACAGGACTCCACAGAATCTCCCACACGTCTTCACCGATCCGCATGCTACGGTTAAACCCAATTGAGAAGTTGGATATCTGGCTGTCACCCAACCGCCAGGAACGCCATCTCACCACGGTATAGACAATTACAACGTTACAGCTTCCGGCAATTCTAATTAATCTAGAAGAATACGGGATCACCAAAGGAGGCTGAAATGGAAAGCTTCGATTTTGTCATTTTGGGATCTGGATTGGGGGGACTCTCGGCGGCAGCTTGCTTAACACGTCAGGGATATCGAGTTGCCGTACTGGAAAAACACTATTTACCGGGTGGCTGCTGCCACACCTTTGACTATGGAAATTACCGCTTCTGTGCAGATGTTCACTACATTTCCCAATGTGCTCCGGGGCAAACAATCCATCAATTTTTGAACTACATTGACCGGGAGATTACCTTTGTGAGTCTGGACCCAGATTGCATTGATCGGGTCATTACCCCTGAAGTCGATTTCAAAATTCCCCTGGGTTGGGAAACCCTGCGTACCCGTCTGCTTGCCACATTTCCAGAAGAAGCTCCTGCAATTGAACGTTATTGCGATGCGATCGCCCAACTGCATCGCGAAATACACAACCTGGTGCGAGAGGTGCGCTGGTTCGACCAGAAGTGGATCGATTGGTTGAAATTGCCAAAATACTGGAACCTTTTTCTGAAGCGCACCTGGACGTTACAGGATTTGTATGACCAGGTGGGGCTCTCTCCCAAACTTCAGGCATTACTGGCAGGACAAAGTGGCGACTATGCCCTACCTCCCAATGAAATTGCCCTCATTACCCATACTTCCCTGGTATGGGACTATTCAGAAGGGGCTTACTATCCCAAACACCACTTCAAACATTTTGTAGACACCATTGTTGAAGCCATTACAACCAGGGGCGGAATCGTTCAATTGTCAACCCCAGTGGAGCATATTGAGGTCCGCGATCGCCAGGTGCAATACATTACCGCAGGTGGAAAAAATTACCACGCGCAACGGGCTTACATCAGCGACCTGGACCCCCAACTCACTGTTCAATTGATGCATAACCCCGATGCCCTGTCCCATCGAGAATATCGACGGCTCACTGAGTATGAATACTCTGCCAGCGCATTTAACATTTACCTGGGATTAGACCATCGCTTTCAGCCGGAACGGTACGGCATTGGTAACTGGAATATCTGGTATTACCCCACGGGAGACCTCAACCGTGAATACCAGCAGCAATTACAGGGTAACCTCACCCATCCCTGGATCTTTCTCTCCTGCCCAACCATGAAGTCCTCTGAACCGGGGATGGCACCGGAAGGCCATCACGTCCTGGAGATTGCCACCGTTTGTCCCTACGCCCCCTTTGAAGAACTGCATAAAACTGATCCCAACGCTTACAAAGCGAAAAAACGAGAAGTTTACAAGGAAATTATGGTCAGCGTTCGGGATCTGATTCCTGACATAGATGCCTATGCCCGCATGAAAGTATATGGCACACCCACAACCAGCGAATACTATCTCGGACAACCCCAGGGAAACATCTACGGTGCCAAACTGGTGCCAAACCAGGTTGGCTTGAATCGATTGGGATATACCACTGAATTGCCAAACCTCTTTCTGGTTGGAGCTAGTGCAGGCTACCCCAGTGTGCCAGGTGTGATTGGCAATGGTATGGATGTGGTTGAGTTAATTACAGGTCAATCCGCCTGGAGGCAAACAACATCACCCAAACAACTCGTTGAAGTTTAGCGTCCAGTATGGCAAGCGATCGCTAACGATTTCCCAATCCAAAATCTAAAATCCAAAATCCTAAATAGTATTTCTGCTCACCTCAACTACCCTCGAACTTCCAGTTCCAGCCAGTTCCAGCCCGTGACCTCTCACGCGATCGCGGCCAATCAACAGGGCAAAACCTGGTTGGGCATTGCTGAATCTGGATATGAAATAGTTGCTGTATGCTCGAAACTTCGTTTCGATTCCTACTGCTTTTCAGCAACGTCACCTGGTTGACTGACAAAACTGACTGACAAAACTGATTGAACAAAGCAGTAGGAATTGACTGTGAATTCCCGTTTCAACCGTTTCTCTGGCTGCTTTTTCGATGCCGATGCAGGTTCTGGATCTGCCTTTCCACTGAGGAAGATCGTTGCAAACACTTTTCAACCCTGATACAGAACATGTTAGTTAAGTGAGGGTTGAGTCGATAGGCGACAGGCAACAGGTGACAGGCAGAACGAACTCAAAATTCAAAATTCAAAACTCAAACCCTGCCTACTCCCCATTGGTCTTCCCAATCGCTAGACTAAATCTGAGTTTTGTTGGCTAATTTGGTCATGGATGCGATCCAGGAAGTGAAACCGGAGATACAGGAACGGGTAGAGGAGCTGCGTCAACTCCTTCAAAAGGCGAGTTATGCCTACTACGTTCTTGATGATCCCATCATGGAAGATTCGGTTTATGACCAGCTCTACCACGAACTTTTGGCTCTCGAAACTCGCTTTCCTGGGCTGATTACACCGGATAGCCCCACCCAACGAGTCGGAGAAAAACCTGCCAGCCAGTTTCACTCCGTTAAGCATAATATCCCCCTCTACAGCTTAGAAAATGCGTTTGGAAACGAAGATCTGTTCAGGTGGGAAGAACGCTGGCGCAGAATTGCTCCAGATGTCGAAACATTTGAATATGTGTGTGAACTCAAGATCGATGGTTCTGCTCTGGCACTGACCTATGAGAATGGCTTGCTGGTGCGGGGGGCAACGCGGGGG
>JAIMBL010000064.1 GCA_023511615.1 Leptolyngbyaceae cyanobacterium HOT.MB2.61 | reverse complement strand
GGTTAAATTTTGAGGGTCTGCGACCCGTCAAAATTTTTCTGGCGGAACACTAGTTTCCAAAAACGCAACCATTCCCTCATCACAACTTGAACATGACATCCTTGATTGATGGACTGGTTGCACGCTGAAAGGAGTTTTGACATGAGCTATCGTGGGTTGCGGATCATGGGAGTAATTGGCATAACGGGTCTGATGTTGCTGGGCTTGATGGGCTGCATCCATGCAGTGAGCCAGGAACAAATAAGCCCTTCTTCCCAACCAACCCCACAGACGGAACGTCTTACCATGCAAAAATCTCCCGAAATCGATCCCAAACTGGTCGCAGCCAATACCCGCTTTGGGTTCAAGCTGTTTTCCGAAATTCTTAAGCAAGACCGGAACAAAAATGTGTTTGTGTCACCCTCCAGTGTGGCGATCGCTCTGGCGATGACGTACAACGGAGCCAGTGGTGAAACCCAAAAGGCAATGGCAAAGGCGCTAGAACTGAACGGCATGAGCTTGCAGGCACTGAATCAGGCAAACGCGAACCTGAAGGAATTGCTGCAAAACCCTGACCCAAAAGTGCAGTTGGCGATCGCAAACTCCCTCTGGGCACGGCAGGATGTCTCCTTCAAACCTGATTTTATGCAGCGCAATCAAATGTTTTACAGAGCTGAAATTGCTAATCTGAACTTTAGCGATCCGAAAGCCAAAGCCATCATCAACGGTTGGGTGAAGGACAATACACGCGGCAAGATTGAAGAAATTATTGACTCCATCGACCCTAGAGATGTGTTGTTCCTGATCAACGCCATCTACTTCAAAGGGGATTGGACAAAACCATTTGACAAAAAGCTAACAGCAGAAAAGCCTTTTTACCGTGCTGATGGCAATTCAAAGCCGCATCCCCTAATGTTTCAGCGGGGAGAATTCCGCTACTTTGAAACTGACCGCTTCCAGGCAGTTAGCCTGCCCTACGGCGAAGGACGACGAATGAGCATGGACATCCTTCTGCCCAAAAAACCTTACAGCATGACCAATTTTTACCAGGACCTGACGGCTGAAAATTGGCAGCAATGGGTCACTCGCTTCCGTAGCCGCGCCGGTACGGTACAGATCCCCCGCTTCAAACTGGAATATGATATTGAGCTAAAGCGGGCATTATCAGCATTGGGAATGGCAGTTGCCTTTGGCTCCAGATCAGACTTTTCAGGCATCAGCAGCACTCCAACCAGGATTGATGAGGTCAAGCACAAGACCTTTGTGGAAGTGAATGAGGAAGGCACCGAAGCTGCGGCGGTCACATCCATTGGCATTCGCGCAACTTCAGCAATTGTGGATGAACCGTTTTCAATGGTGGTCGATCGCCCCTTCTTCTGTGCTATCCGCGATAATCGAAGCGGAACCGTACTGTTTATGGGTGCTATCGTAGACCCCCAGTAATGTGGTGGACATCGATTCAATTCTGCAAAAATTTGAGCGTTTCGGGATTCGCTTAGGCTTAGAAAGTGTTCAGCAGCTTTTGGCTGAATTGGGGAATCCACACGAACGGGTGCCCATTGTCCACGTGGCCGGAAGCAATGGTAAAGGGTCAGTCTGTGCCTATCTTTCAGCTGTGTTGACTGAGGCTGGCTACCGGGTAGGACGCTACACCTCCCCCCATCTGGTGAACTGGTGTGAGCGAATTTGCCTGAACGAACAGCCCATTTCACCTGAAGAACTGGAAAACGTTCTCAATCAGGTCGTTGCCGCTATTCCATCTGGTAAACCCTCCCCCACCCAGTTTGAGGTCATCACCGCTGCCGCCTGGCTTTATTTCGCTCAACAGAAGGTGGATATTGCAGTCGTGGAGGTGGGCCTGGGGGGAAGGCTGGACGCAACCAACGTGTGCGATCGCCCCCTGGTCAGCATCATCACCTCAATTAGCCGGGAACACTGGCAGCGCCTCGGTCCCACCCTGGCAGACATCGCCGGAGAAAAAGCTGGCATCCTGAAACCGGGGTGTCCTGCTGTAATCGGGCAACTTCCTCCTGAAGCGCAGGCCGTCGTTGCTCATCGAGTTGCCGAATTGGGCTGTCCAGTCGTTTATCCAGAACCAGCAACCCTTGAGGAGAATGCTCCGGAGTTAGAAATCAAGAGGCGGGAGTCAGGAGTTGGCAGTGGAGAATGGGGAGGCGGGAGATCACTTAGAACTCAGAACTCAGAACTCAAAACTCAAAACGCCTTCCCCGCCCTTCCCCACTGGGCCGAATCCCAGGGTATCCGTTACTCCCTCCCCCTGCCAGGCCAGATTCAACTCCATAACTCAGCGCTGGCGATCGCCGCTCTGCAAATTCTCCGTCAGCAGGGCTGGAAAATTTCGGATGATGCGATTGCCCATGGTATGGCAAAAACCCGATGGCCCGGCCGCCTGCAATGGTTCACCTGGCATGGGCACAAAATTCTGATCGACGGTGCCCACAATCCCGCCAGTGCAGAAGTGCTGCGGCAGTACGTAGATAGTCTGATTAAAAATCAAGACCGGAAGAATCAGAAGTGGGAAGAGGTAAACCGTCCCCGTTCTCCATTCCCTATCCACTGGGTCATGGGCATGTTATCCACAAAAGACCATGCGGATATTCTGAAGGCATTGCTGAAGGAGGGCGATCGCCTCTATCTGGTGCCTGTTCCAAACCACAGTTCCGCTAAACCAGAAGACTTGGCCCAACTGGCTAAAACCATTTGTCCCAATCTGGCAGAGTGTCAGACTCATCCAGACGTGTTTTCTGCCTTGGAAGCCGCAACGACTGTTGAGGAACCCCCAGCCAACCCATCCCTTACAGTTCTCTGCGGCTCACTCTACCTCATTGGGCATTTCTTCAAACAGTATGCTGGAGCTTTACCAATTCTCGAAAATCAACTTACGTGAATCCGTCAATTGAATTTGGAGAATGGGTACAATACCGGTCACCTGCTATCCTTCATTGGGCTACTGAAAAAACTCCTTCACTGGAAGCTGAACCCCTTTGTACAGGAGTGTTTCGCGATCTTTTACCGGAGACCAGCCCAGTACTCGTTCGGCTTTGGAACAGTCGAATATGGCTGCCAGGCTCCGCCCATTGCAATCTTCAAAACTGGGAAAGGCCGCGTTGGGGTCCCGACCAATTCGCTTGAGCGCCCATTTGGCAAGGGCTGAGGTATACATTCGCCAGGCGGGAGCGGGCACCCGCTTGATTTTGATACCAGCCTGCTGTTCAAAAGCATCCAGATATTCGTTCGCGCTGATGCAGGGAGGGCTGGCCAGGTTGAAGGATTCACCCTCAATATCAGGAACCTGGATCGCCTTAACCAGTGCATCAGCCACATCATCCACTAGCACAATTGGCAGTGGATTGTTACCATCCCCCCACAGGTTGCAGACTGAACTGTAGGGCCAGGCTGCAATTCCCCAGTGGTAAGGGTTGCCACCCGAACCTAAAACAACGCCGGGACGGAAAATGACTACGGGCAGCCCTTTCTCGCGTTGCATTTCCAGCAGCAGGCGTTCATTTTCAACTTTGGAGCGAGAGTAGGGAGCAACTCTCATCATGCCTTTGCTGGGCGGGGTTTCCTCGGTAATTGTTCCAGCACTTTTGCCAGCGTGGTAAATGGCGATCGAAGATGTGTAAAACAATCGCTTAACTCCACGCTTGAGGCACAGTTCAGCGACCTTACGAGTTGGTTCAACGTCTGTTTGCAAGTAATCGTTCCAGGTCTTGCCACTGCCTCTGGCCAGGTGGTAGACATACTCAATGCCATCCAGGGCAGCATCCACTGCGGCTTCGTCGGCAAAGTCTCCTTTCGCCAGTTCAATTTGAAGATTTTGTAACTCAGTAGGAACGCTACTGGGGTTACGGCTCAGGACTCTTACACCGTAACCGTCCTGGCGCAGACGGCGAACCAGCGACTGACCGATAAATCCTGTTCCACCAATCACCAGTACGGTGGATTTTGGGGCGGGCGGTTGGGCAAAGCTGGTCAGGGTTGTCGCTGACTTTTCAGCCATGGGGATATGAGTTTCGCGAGCCACCCATTCTGCCAGAGCGATCGCCGCCTCCCCAATCTCCGGAGCAACCCGCTCATCCAGCGTGTTCTGACGACCGGTATAAAAACTTTCGACGGTACGGGCAATGCTGTAGGCAAAGGGACCCGCCTTTTTAGAAAGTTTTGCCTTTGCCAGAACTGCATTTGCCAGAGTGTCCGTGGCTTGTAAGGTGGCATCGCGGGCAACAGTTAAGACATTGACGAAGCGATCAATATCTAGCAGATAGGGACTATGTTCCTGAACAGTGTAGGTGTTGTTTTCAAAATCAACCCGTGCCGAGGCATGGGTGCCCCGTATCTGGAGATAATGCTCTGGGTAGCCATCAATGAACGAAAATCGCAGCCGAATGCTGGTATTCCCCTTCCAACCACGAATTTCCCAGCGGCGGTAAAACTCCAGTCCACGGGGTAGTTCAATCCGATCGTTAACATCAACGCTGAGAGAATCGGGCTGTCCTAGAAGATGAACCAGATGGGCAAAGGAGTGCGGGCAAACCTCAAACAGAATGTTCTTTGGCGTCTGCAACATCCAGGCTCCAAAGGGACCGCCTTGCAGTTGTCCCAAGTGCTTGTTCCAGACAATATCCACCTGGTCAATTTGTCCCAACCGTCCACTCCGCAGATCCGTCACCAGTTGCTCATACACCGGGAAGTAGAGAAAGTTATGGCTGACCCCAATCACCCGACCCGCGGCCTCTGCCTGCCTGCGTAGCTCCTGGCACTGACTGACCTGATGGCACAGTGGCTTTTCAATCAGGGCATCGACCCCAGTTGCCAGAATCTGAGAACTGGTCTGAAAGTGGATAGGGGGGGGAGTCAGCACATGCACCACATCCAGCTTCTCGTTGGCTAACATCTCACCCAGGTCAAAATAGACATTGGGAATCCCCTTTGCACTAGCAAACTGCTGGGCCAGGGTGCGGTTTAGATCACATACAGCCTGGACTTTAACGTTGGGTAACAGGCGCAGCGCTGCGTGGTGAAAGTCTGCAATATAGCCTGTGCCAAGTAGTGCGACGTTAACGGGATTACTCGATCCGTTCTCAAATGCCATTAACCTTACTCCTCCTGGGTTGGATTAAATTTACACAGAAGCCTGGGGCCCCTTGTATTCAATGATTTCGTGCTGTCGATCGCGCAGCCGATTGAGGTGAAATTTCATTGCCCCCAGCACCTCTGGAAATACCGATACACTGCAAGACAATCCCCAGGGAATACTTTCAGCCCAGGTAAACCCCCGTCGGTGAGTCCTGTAAATAGTTCGCAGGGCAGTGAAGGGATAACGGAGAAATAAGATCAGGGACCACCCCTGGGTGAAGGGAGCAAGCATCAAAGCTCCTAACGGCATGAGGAGACCCCAGAGCCAGGTGCGCCGAACTTCCTTGACAAATTTGCGCTCAGGCGCAGCACCGTGCAGAGAAAAAACCTGAGAGTAGGCATAGCCACACCGTTTTGCCCGGTTCCACCACTGTGCCGGATGGTGCATATCCGCATCATGCAGGGTACTGGTTTGATCGATGCGGAGAATTTTGCCGCCTTTCTGACGCAGGCGCACGGCCAGTTCGTCATCTTCAGCTGCAATGACAGAGGGGTTATAAGCGCCCACCGCTGACAAAGCGCTGGCCCGAATCATGACATCGCCACCGAAGGCATGGATCTCCCCAACCTCACCGATGTGCCATTCCACGTCACAGATGCGGTTGAAGACACTGCGTTCTGGGTAGCGCTCCCGTCGCCAGCCACAGACGGCAACTACATCCGAATGGGTATCCAGCACTTCAGTGGCGGCTTCGAGCCACCCAGTTACCACTTCACAGTCTCCGTCAATGAACTGGACGTACTCAATGTCAGGGTGGATTTCCCTTAAACGCTCGAAACCGGCATTGCGGGCGCGGGCAGCCGTAAAGGGAATGGACAGATCCAGGTTGACGACTTCAACTCCGCGATCGCGGGCCGCTTCGCAACTGCCATCGGTGGAACCAGAATCCACGTACATAATCTCCTGGACTCCCTTTCCAATAGAATCCAGGCTACGAATCAGGCGATCGCCCTCATTGCGCCCAATCACCACCACTCCCGTCTTCGTTTTAGAGCCCATCTCCATGCCTGCGTATCAGAACATTCCTAGATTAGTCAGCCCAAAAATTTCCTACTCTGTCTCAGTACACCACAGAAATTTTCCACCTTGTAGTGAGCCTGTAAACTCAGGATGCAAAATTAGCAGTGTCCGCTTCTTTATGAAGTGGATGTTAAGTAAGGGAAGATACAGCGGTTTTCACCTGCGCAAAGCAAGCTATACCTGGCTGCCCGCAACATCCGCTGCCTCGGCCACTTCAGGAATTTCTAATTCTCTCTCTTCGGGCCTGGGATGAAAGTAATCGTAAATCTGTTGGGCCAGGCGTGGACCGATACCGGGAACGGTGGCAATTTGCTCAGGGCTGGCTTCACGCAGATAGTCGATGGAGCGGAAGGTTGCCAGAAGTTGTTTTTGCCGGTGATGACCGAGTCCAGGAATTTCATCCAGGCGCGATCGCCGCATTCGGTCAGAGCGCTGCTGGCGATGGAAACTAACTGCAAATCGGTGTGCCTCATCCCGCAGGCGGCGTAGAAGTTGGACACCCGGTTGCTCAGCATCAGTCATAAGGGGCAGTGACTCCCCTGGTAAGAAAATCTCCTCCCGCTGTTTGGCCAGGCTGACAACGCGAACGTCTTCCAGCAAATTCATTTCCCGCAGAACATTAACCACCGCAGAAAGTTGCCCCTTACCACCGTCAATCATAATCAGATCAGGGAAATCCGAAGTGGCCGTCACGTATCGATCCAGCACCGAATTTTCCTCACTCCTGACCTGCTCGCCCCGCTCCTTCATGGCGGCGTACTTGCGAAAGCGTCGGGTGATCACTTCTGCCATTGAAGCGAAGTCATCCGAGTGTCCGGACATGACTTTGGGATTTTTGATTTTGTAATGGCGATAGTGCTGCTTCGCAGGCAACCCGTCAATAAAGACGACCTGAGAAGCCACCGCATCAGATCCCTGAACATGGGAAATGTCGTAGCCTTCAATGCGGCGAGGTAGATCGGGCAAATCCAGGAGTTCGGCCAGATCTTGCATGGCCTGCGTGTTACGATCGGCAAAGCGCCTGGTCCGGGCCAGTTCATACTCGGCGTTGCGCTCCACCATTTCGATCAGTTCCGCCTTGGTCTGCCGCCGAGGTGTAACAATTGTTACTTTGCGTCCTTTCTGTTCACTCAAGAAACTGGCCAGCATATCTGCTTCTGGCAGTTCATACTGCACCAGAATCTCAGCTGGAATTTCCACCGGATCAACCGTTTGGAAGTGCTCCTCCAGCACTCGCTGCAAAATTTCTCCACAGGTGCCAGATTGGGCATCGGCAATGAAACCCAAACGCCCTACCAGACGTCCGGCACGCACCTGAAAAAGCTGAATACAGGCATGTTGTTCATCGGCAGCGAGGGCGATCGCATCCCGCGAAATGGTGTCATCGGCCAGGGAGACTTTCTGATCTGCGGCGATTGTTTTAATTCCAGCAATTTGATCCCGAATTCGAGCCGCCACCTCAAAGTTGAGGGATTCGGCAGCCTGCTCCATCTGTTTGGTCAGAATATCCTCTAACTCTTTGGTACGACCCTGAAACACCATGGCTACTTTCTGCACAGTCTTGTGGTAGTCCTCCGAGCTGATCAACTTCTGACACACACCAGGACAACGCCCAATGTCATAGTTGAGACAGGGACGGTCCTTAAACAGAGGTTGCGGTCGCTGACGTAACGGAAAGATGCGCTTGACCAGATGCAGGGTTCGCCGCAGCAGACCTACATCCACGTAGGGACCGTAAAAGCGATCTTTTTCCTTGCCCTGATGGCGTTTGCGCGTAATGAAAATCCGCGGATAGGGCTCAGACCAGGTAATGCAGAGCCAGGGATACTTTTTGTCATCCTTCAGCAGCACATTGAAGTGGGGTTGGTGCTGTTTAACCAGGTTGGCTTCCAGCGCCAGGGCTTCGGCTTCAGTATCCGTCACAATGAACTCTACCTCCATCACCTGCCGCACCATCAGGGTGATGCGGGGTGTATGGTGGGGACCGTTTTGAAAGTAAGAACGAACGCGCGATCGCAGCTTTTTCGATTTGCCAATGTAGAGAATCTGATCATTGCCATCCCGCATCAAATACACACCAGGTTCTGACGGGATCTCTTTGAGGCGACTGTCTAACCGTTCCGGGTCTTGAATCAGCGGTAGATTTTTTGCAGATGTCACAAGCGAATCAGCAGATTGATTGAGGCTTCACAGGCTTCATCTCAATTTTAAGAGAATCTATCGAGACTTCAATTACGAGCCGAAAAGTTAGATCCATAATGGGAAAAATAGAGAGTGTATAACATTAGACACAGCATACGTAGTTCCCACTATGAACTTAAATGAGTTTGAACTCCAATCCCGTGACGTAATCGAACAAACCCTCAATCACCTGCAAACTGCGACCCTGCTAATGACAGAGCTTGAAGCGAAGGTTGCAGAGGCAGGGCAATCTGTTCAGGCTCTGAGTCAACTAGTTGAAATATTTGTCACTGAACAGAGGAATTAACAAACCTCAGACGATTCGCCAACTTGAAACACGGCAACTTCTTCTACCAACTTCTCCCTTCGCCCTCACCTGGCTTCTGGCTACTGACTTCACATTTTCAAGTCAGCAAGAATGTCGACGAGACAGGAGAGCAGGAGCCAACTCTTCTGTGATTGCCGCCATCAGTTCGGCTAGTTTTACAGGTTTGACCAGATAACGTCGGGCACCCAGATTCAACGCACGCTGCCGATCTGCGTGAAAAGCATAGGCAGAAACCACAATGATGGGAGTCTGAATCCACTCCTGCCGCTGTTGGACTTGCTGAAGTAACGTATAGCCATCCACATCTGGCAACTTTAAGTCAAGCAGAATCAGGTGAGGCTCAAACTGCACCATCGCAGTAGCAAAGGCTTCTCCCCTTGGCAGACTGAGAACATGGTATCCAAAGTATTTAAGGTAATCAGTCATTAATTGACGATTGACATCATTGTCCTCTACCAGCAGGATTCGAATGACTGATTCTGGACTAGACGTCGGAGCAGTAGACATCGCCTATCGTTACTCGTTGATCCGTAACCCACTAGTTTTATGAAATGCCCCATTCCTGTAAAAATTTTCTAAAAGATAGAAATAAATTAAACCTGAAATAACTTTAGCTTGATCCACAATTCTAGAAAAGGTGAGTCTCAATACTTTTTAAGTGGGCTTTGGGAAATCCATCTACCTGGTTAATTTTGAGGGGCCAGAAGACAGGAGAAGCGAGGGTGAGGGGTGAGAAGAAGGGGTGGCAACTTTGTGTCTGACTTAAATCTTGAGTTAATGTGGCTCTCCTGAGAGTTTTTGATAAGCAAGGCTTATCAAAAAAACAAAATCAATACTTCAGGGATTTTGTTTGAGATAAAAGAGTCGCGTAAGCGACTCTTTCACCGGCAAGCCAGGAGAACTGTTAATGTGAGTTCGATGGAGGAGAGAGGGAACAAGAAAGCTCAGGCTACTGTTGGAAGGATTGTAATTCCTTCTAATCTCAGTGATGAAACTTATCATGTTGCGCTTTCCAATCCAAAATTCAGAATTCCCCAAGTCCCATGACTCTTGAAGAAAAACTCGGCTACTTCTTCTTTGACAAACGTTTGCTAACTCGTGCCCTGACCACCAAAGCCTGTGCTCTAGAGCAGTTTCAGAAGGGACAGGTGTGTGAAGACCAGCAGGCATTTTGTGTATTGGGAGATGCGGTGCTCAAAGCGATTTTGACTGAATTACTGATCCGGGCGGGCTACCAGACCAAGGGAGAAATTACTGAAAAGAAAAAAGTGCTAGAGTGTGAAGCTAATCTGGCAAGAATCAGTGAGGCTGTTGGAGTCGGGTTTGTGATCAAAATGGGTGAAGGGGAAAAAAAGCAGAGGGCCTATGAACAACCCCGTGTCTTAGCAGAAACCTTTGAAGCCGTTATTGGTGCAATTTACTTTGATGGAGGCTACCGCGCCGCCAGGGAAACCATCATTCGACTGTTTGGCGACACATTTGAGCTGGAAAGCAATTGAGTCTGGTATACCAGACTGAACTTTCCCTGAAATCTGACGTTTGGCAAGGCAACAGGCTATGGAGTGGCTGAATTCATGATCCCAAATTCAAAGCTGGATACGCTTGCAACAGCGCTTGAGTTGCGATATGAGACCCTGAGCAAGGCAGAAAAGCGGTTGGCCATGACCGATGACATCTTTGCCAAAAGTGCGATTGAGCAGCGAATTCGGGAAGAGCTTCTTCCTGAAATTCGGAAGTACGAAGCCGAATATTGGAAGTTGCTAGCACAGGAAGCTGATGCGGTTGTGGTTGAGGAAGCCGATGCAGAGGACGTCATTACTGAAGTGGTGCAGGGGGTTGGGCAAATTGAAGCCAATCCGCCTGAGGGGGCTTCTGATGAGTTAGTTCAGCTATTGCAGGAAATTCGAGATAAGTTGAGTGAACCCGGTAAGGCTGCCTCAGCCAAAATGAAGCTGGCTTTACCGCTGATTCCAGGCATTCTGGCCTATGAAGCAGAACTGGATACGGAAACTACCTTGAGGCGCTTGCTTCAACCGATTCGTAAGCTTCTCAAACCAAAACCAGACCCACCAAAAAAGTAGCTAGCCCTGATACTCGGCATCTGTATCGGGGATCAACATTCGGCAATTTACTGAAAGTTGTGGCTGCGAGTGTAGCGGTGACAGCTTCCCTATTGGGTTTGCGGTTCACAGGGGCCCTTCAGCCGTTCGAACTGTATTTTTATGATGGTTTTTTGCGATCGCGCCCCGATGAGGGTCCCGACGATCGCCTGGTGATTATCGAAATCAATGACCAGGATATCGCCCAACGCTCCTCAGAAGAACGGATGGGACCCCTATCCATTTCTGACAAAACGCTGGCAGAACTCCTGGAAAAGCTAAAATCCTACAATCCAAAGGTGATTGGGTTAGATATCCAGCGACCGTTTGAAACCAAACTTGAATCACTGAAGAAACGCTACCAAACTGCCCCTAACCTGATCGCAATTTGTGCCGATCCCAATCCTGAAGATGTTGACCCAGGGCACCGCAATACCGAGGGTGCCTCCGCTCCCCTCAACATTCCTGGTTCCCTCATCGATCAGCGAGTTGGCTTTAGCAACTTCATCTACAACGAAGATAGAGGAATCATCCGCCGCCATCTACTGCAACGGGAACCTCCGGCAGGAAGCCCCTGTTTTGCCAGGTTTTCGTTTAGTCTGCGGGTTGCTTCCAGCTATTTGAACCAGCCGATTCAGATTGTACAAACGCCAACGGAAGAGGTGTATTCCTTAGCAGGAGTGAACTTTTCGCCTCTCCAATCCCACACGGGTGGATACCAGGGAATCGACGATCGCGGGCACCAAATTTTGCTCAACTACCGCACCCATCTCAAATCTCCCATAAATAGCTTCACAAGGGTCACTCTCACAAATTTTTTGAGCGGCCAGAATGTTCCCTTCACTGCTGATGAATTTAAGAAAAAACCGCGCATTGTACTGATTGGAATTACGGCGGCCAGCCGAGGAGATATTTTTGAAACGCCCTACAGTGGCGGAAAAAAAGATACGCAAGGAGTCATCATCCACGCTCAGATGATCAGCCAGATTCTCAGCGCTGTGGAGAGTCAGCGATCGCTACTGTGGACTTGGCCCCAACCCATAGAGTGGCTCTGGATCGGGTTCTGGTCGCTGGCGGGGGGAATGCTTGCCCTCTGGCTGCGATCGCCCCTCCATCTCATCCTGGCAACGGGCATCGTGCTGGTAATTCTCACCTGGCTCTGCTACACTTTTCTGCGCAATGGAGGCTGGATACCCTTTTTCCCTCCTGTTTTAGCCATTCTGGCGACGGAGGTAGTGGTCATAAGCTACACTACGTTCCAGTCATGGCAAACATTACGCCGGGCTGAATGATGCTCTGCACGCCTGGTTTATGATGCGGCTTAAGCGAATGGTTGGGCGATCGCGGCCAGTTTGGGTTTTAACCCCAATACTGGTCGTCAGTTTCATTGATTGGCAACCCGCGATTCCCCAGACGACCTATCCCGCGACTCCTGTGCAGATTGCTCAAAATCCGGTGGTCGATACAATTCGTAACGTTAAAAATTGGCTGTTTCCCCCACCCAAACCGCGATCTATTCAGCGGGGTTCACCTAAGGTTGGGCGGAGTGGTGGAACCTCAGGATTTTGTCCGGCCATTGGCTCCCAAGAACCTCCACTGACAGCACTTGTGCCTTCCTCCCACCAGGAAACCGTCGAGATTCCCATCACAATTACCGGACGCCCAACCTTCTGGTTCTACGTACCTTACCGAACGAAACGACGGGCGGAGTTTGTTGTGATTGATGAGGAAGAGAAGGATGTTTACATTACACCTTCTGATTTTCAACTGACGGATACTCCCGGAATTGTGGGTTTAACTCTGCCTCCAGAGGTCTCATTGCAGGTGGGAAAACAGTACCGCTGGGTGTTTTCTATTATCTGCAATGCCAGCGATCGCTCCGGTGATGTGACCGTCAATGGTTGGATTCAGCGAGTGGCATCAGAGCCTGCTTTCCAGCGTCAATTGCAATCAGTATCAAACCCGGAACAGTGGGCGATCGCTTACGCAAATCGAGGGCTTTGGTACGAGACGTTGACTACCCTGGCAGAATTATACCGCAGTGGCACCCATCCCACTTCTGGCATTGTTTGGAAATCACTTCTGCAATCTGTTGGTTTAAACGATATTGCCAGTGCAAATCTCTCCTCCTGCTGCAAACTAGAGAGCAGCAAACCTCAACGATAGGGAGTAAAGCGATAGTCATTGTGGTTAGGATGGGGTGCAGGGGTGGAACCCCTGGCTGGGGGCGAAGCCCCCACTCCCTCTCTAATTCCAATGTCCTAATGCACCTGCGTAAAGCTATAAGCTAGTCCGTTGATTTCCACTCGCCCTGAATAATGAAACCTGCCCAGTAGTAGGGGGCCTGCCAGCGGGGATTCTTCATCATTTCAAGTTGGGCTTCTCGTAATGCTGTTGTGGGAGACAAGCGTTTTGCCGGGTCAGGAGCGAACATCTTGCCATAGAACAATTTCATTAACTCTGTCGTTGCTTCATTATCTACACTCCACAGGCTGGCAACCACCCGTTTGGCTCCCGCATAGAAGAAACTACCAGTTAGTCCAATCAAACCTTCTCCTTTCACTTCCTGATTGGCACCCGTTCCTAACCCCGTTCGGCACCCACTGAGCACCACCAACTCTGCCGAAAGCTTGTGCTTCTCAAAGACATTAAAAATATCTGCTGGAGAAAGCAAACTGCGCTGGAGTTCGTTTTGTGAATTGACAACCGATAGAATCATGCCGGAACGCTCTGGCTGTTGAGTATCTAAAATGCCGTGGGTAGCGAAGTGAAGAATGCGGTACTTCGTTATATCCAAACTGAGGGCAGTCTGGCGATTAGCGCCATATTCGTACTCCTGACGACTCCTGCTTCGGTCGCCCTCTGGTAAAGAGGCAAAAATTTGCTCTGCCTGAGTATGGGTCTCCTGAAGGTTGGGGTAAAGTTGATCTACCGTAGAAATTTCGGTAGGACGAGCAAAAACAGGGTTTGCCAGCACCGCTAGTGTTTGGGTTGGCTGAATGCGATCGCCCTCGTTTTGTCGAATCACGGCCAGTGTTGAAGCAGAAGGCAGACTGATCATTTCTTTTTGGTTATCCAGCAGAAGGGTTATCTTGTCAGCCAGGTTAGGATCACTCACATCTAAAGCTGGATTGGGAACTGGCAAAGCACTAAATGGGATGTATTGAAGAAAACCATCCGAGACAACCACTAAACGCTTCTGGGGCAACTGTTTAATAATTGATTCCGGTATAAGCTTCTGACTTAATTGGAGGCTTGCCTGAGCCGTTTTATTAGCTCTTACCCTTAAGCCTGGTTCAGTCAGGTATTTATAGAAATCCCTGGCATATTCTTCAATAGCTACACGACCAGGTAATTCTTCTGCAAAAATCCCATTTCTGGTAATAATCCACAAGTAACTCTGCTTTTCGCCTAGCGCGTACTCTAGAAGAATGGTTTGCTCATCCAACATTGGTTGAATTTCTGCAAATGTACTGGGCTGCAATAGCAGATTACGCGCACGAAAACGTTCACTTACCTGTAAAGCTAAAATTTTGTATTGCTCTGCTTTAGTTCGCCGGTATTGCTGCATCAGCAGATCGATATAGAAATCGTAGTAGTTTCGTTTTGCTGCGTAGTAGGAAACTAGCTCTTTGTAAGGTTTGAATTTACTGGCCTCTAAAACAGAGGAAGATGATTGCGGAGAGTGGGCAACCCCCTCAAAGGGTAGAGGCGATCGCGCTTCAACTCGCTCCAAAGCTATTTCTATCCAGGTCTGGGCTTGAGTCAAATTCCCTTGATCTCGTTCTACTGTAGCCAGACCTAACAGGGATTCGGCTGCGTGATCGGCAATTTTTGGTAATTCGGCAGGCTGAGCTGAGTTTCTTATCTCCTCAATTAAATTCCAGGCTTCTTTAAGCCTGGAAAGTGCACTATCGTGCTGCGTATCCCTGGCATAGGTTTTAGCAATCAAATTTAATGTTTTTACTTTCTGAATCCTTCCTCTTGCCAGGAATTCTTTGGATTTTAAGAGATTTTTATCCACAAATCTATTTATTAAATCAAGTGCCTCCTGATGTGATTTTTGAGCCTCTTCAACCTGGTTTAAGTCTTGGTAAAGACTACCAATAGAATTATATGCATCAGCTTTTATCAAGAGAAAATCTTCCCTTTCAGTTTGCTCTGAGGAGAGACGAAACTGTTGAGCAATTTGAGCAAGCTGTTGATCAGTAAGGAGCCTTGGCGTTTCTGAGGCAGTGCCAACCTCTAGAGGCTCTAACTGGCTGTTAGTGGTATTTTCTGAAGATGGTTTAGAGGGTCTTGGAGCCAAATTGGCACCAGAAACTCTTTGATTTCTGATATTATCCAAATCAATATTCCCCTGGTTCTGCCGTGTATTATTTTGCTGTAGTTCTAAAATTCTCAAGGCTTGCTGATAGAACTTTAAAGCATCATCTTTTTTCCCTGTTTTGCTTACTTCATCTCCTAACGAGATGAGAGTACGAGCAATTAATTGTAAATTTTCGGGCTGATATTTTGTGTAAAAGTCAAGAATCCATTGATAAAAACTAGCTGTTTGATTACTTTTACCTGAGCATGAAATCAAAACAGGTGCAAAAGCAAATACGATGGAAGCGAATCTGTCCTGAGGCTCTTTTGAATCACGATTAGAAGCAAATATTGGTTTTAGATCATTGATAATCTGTTGCGATCGCCGAATATAAGTATTTGCCTGCTCTTGCTCACCTAAGTCAGAATAAACACAACCGATCGCTAACTGATTAATTGCTCTTAAAATCTCTACCATCGGCTCATTTTTCTTGAGATCTCTGTTCAAAAATTGCCATTGATCTAAAGTTTCATTAAAAGAATAAAGAGCTTGTTGGTAATCACCTAATGAAAGGTAGAGCATCCCCATCCTTAAATACATCAGAGTCTTGATTGATTGATAGGCTCCAGAACGAGTTTCATCGAACCCTTCAGGAGTGATATAAAGATCAAAAAATCTCCCTCTCCGAGTAGATTGACCAAATCTAAAAACAAAATTTCCTTTAATATCTTGTGTGGGTAATTTTTTAGTGTCAGCTAACAAGGCTAAGGCTCGTTCATGAACATCAAAAGCCATTTGATACTCTTCTATTGAAGAATAGATGTTGCCAATATTGCTCCAGGTGATTCCTTCTAAAATAGGAAGGCTTTGCTTTTGGGCGGTAGCTAGAACCTGCTTATAAGCTTTCTTTGCCTGAGGAAAGTCTTCCAGTTCGTAATAGAGATTACCAATCCGATTAGAAATTGATATTTCACCGACTGTATCTCCGGCTTTCTGATAAAGCTGACGGGCTTGATTGTATTTTGCGATCGCTTGCTGAAGTGCCGTGAAAGTTTTCTTGGCTTCTAATCGTTTACCCAGATTAATCATTCTCTCGACTTCATCGTTGTTCGTCACATTGATAACCAGCGTAACTTTGCGTGGGTTTTGCCCAGGTTGGAGTGAAAGCCTGACATCATCAAACCCAAGATTTTCAAAAATTTGTCGTAAATCTTTTTCCACTTGAAAGCGATTAAAAATGTCGCCCGGTTTGGACTGAACCTGCTGTAAAACGATAGAACTGGGAGTTTTAGCAAGGAATGGTTTACCCTGAGCATCCCTGTCATTCCCCTCCCGATCCAAATACTTAACTTGAATTTCCTCAATCGCATTCTCAACCATCTCCAGAGTGACAACTCCATCCCCAGAAACTTTAGGAGAGCCAATCACCTGCGCCAGGACATAACCCTTGGTTTGATACCATTGCTCAATTTTCTGAATACCCACTTGTAATTGCTTCAAATTAAGGGTAGTACCGTATTGAACTTTGAAGGCATCTTCGACCACACTACGAGGAATTACCTGTGCTCCTTCTACTTGCACCTTTCGTAGCACTGGGTTGAGCTTCACCTCAAACATGACCCGGACTCCCAATGGGGTATCTTCGGGGACCGCCCTGACATTGGAAAAATAACCAGTAGCAAAAATAGCCTCGATGTCCTTTTGAAGCTGTGAGCGAGTCGTTACTCTTCCCGGTGCTGTCTTGACAGTCTTATAAACCAGCGTTTGCAGATCCCCTTCGACACCCTTAACTACAACCTCCGCGATCCGTACTCTGGTTTCTGATCTGGCGGCGGGCGAGGGAGATGGTGAAGGTTTTGGAGAGGGGGATAGAGATGGTTCTGAAGAAGCGGGTGGAGGGGTAACTTGGGATTGCCCCCAGGCTGAAGAAACGATTCCCAGCCAGTAGCCAAAACTGACCAATAAAACAAAGCTGTAGCGTGTAAATTTGCAAACGTTCTGAATCGTTGCCCTACTGCCCCTCTGTGTCTGCCCCATAGTCCTGACCCAATGTTTTCTCCGGATCATACTGCCAGTCATTCTGGATTGGCAGCGCATGAGGGAGTGTAATCGTGGGGGTAGGTGCAGAAATCACTCCCAGTCAGATAGGCTGTCGCTCACTCGTGAGCCAATTGCTGTACTTGCTCCACTGAAAGCCCTAGCACTTCTGCTATCTGCTCAGCATTCAACCCTATGCTTAATAACTTGGGTACAGCATCCTGTATTCTCTTCTCTGCCTGCTCTGCCCGTCGGGCAATTTCCCCATAACTCATAAATGGCTGACCATCCGGACGAATGATTTGCAACTCACTCCCTGAAAGGTTGAACCGAACCTGAAGTCTGGGGCTTATCCAATCAGCCATTTCCTCAATCACATCCAGGAACCCTTCATTCCTCAACCAACCACTCAAAGCATTGGTATCTGGATCGTATAAGTAATACTCTTCAACCCCATAGCGGTCATAAAACAGGAGCTTCCGGTTCATCTCGGCTCTGGTGTTGCTGGGAGAAAGCACTTCAAACACTACTTGGGGCGCAATATTGTCTTCCTTCCATTGCTGGTAAGAGCCGCGATCGCCCTTAGGTCTACCAAACACAACCATTGCATCGGGAGCCTGACAAATCTGGTTATTACCTTCAATGGGATACCACAGCAAGTCCCCAGCCACGAAAATATTGGGGTCGTTAGCAAACAACCATTCCAAATTCTCTTTAATGACGACAATCCAGCGGAATTGTTGGGTATTGTCTGCCATGGGCTTGCCATCACTTTCCGGGTAGATGACCTCAGATTCAGATGAAGAGGAAACTTGTAGAACCATGGTCACGGCTCCAGTAGGAAATGGTGTAATCTCAGTCTATCGAAGAGAGCGATCGCCTCAATTGTGGAAATAGGAGTAATTGTGGAAATAGGAGTCAGTTCCTTGTATAAAGGTTCCTATTTCTTCATCCTCGCGTATCCTGATGTGGAGCTGTGGTATGGAAGCAGGAGAATTAGCTGTGCGTCTGGGCAAAATCGTTAAATCGAATTCTCATTGCGACTACATCGTAGAGGTAGACGATGAGAAAAGCCACGATTCTCCCCCTAAACCAGACGACTACGGGTTCGGCTCCTTTGTCAAATTAGAGAGCAAAGGACGGCATTGGGCAGTTGGGCTGATTTATAACTCCCAGTTGTTCAATCCCATGTTTCTCAATATGGGACCGCGCCTCTCCAGTGAACCTGACCCGATTTTTTCGCCCGATTTGATCTACGAAACCCGCACCCTCCTGGGAGCCGTTTTGATTGGGATGTTCGTTAAGCAAAATGGAGAGTCCTACGGTATTCATGGGATTCCCAGGGTTGTTGTCCCGGTCAATACTGTTGTGTGCCGAATGACTCAGGATGAAATTTACCGCTTCCATCTCAACCGGGAACAACGCCCCCAATTCTGCTATTACAGTCACTTGCTCAAATGTGGCGGAATGTTTGCAGCACAACTCACTCAGCAAGTGCTAACAGAATTAATCGATAGCAATCTCTTTAGTGGAGCCGATCAACGGGCACTCAGCATCTTGTGTAAAGAGCTTTCCTGGAAAACCACGATGGGAGCGATGCGATAAATAAAAAACCGACAGTTTCTGGAAGAAACCTGCCGGCAGTCGTGTGTTCCCTGTTGATGACTCGGCTAAAGTTGAGTCTCCTCTAGTATGTTGTTTATGCCAGGTTGAAAGAGCGATCGCGATCATTGTTCGGTGTGATCTTTGTCACAGTTAGTAACGGTTCATTGCGCAGGTACCTTTGTTATCCGGGGTATTTCGCCGAGAGGGTTGCGATCGCGACTCCCAACAGCAGCCCCCCTGCTCCTATAACCACCATCAGGCCAGGCACCTCATTGAATATCAGAAACCCCAAAATACTGGATGCCACTGGCTCAAACAAAATAGCCAGCGTCACCAATGTGGGAGAAAGCCAGCGAACCGACCAGTTTAGGCTGGTATGCCCGATTAGTTGGGGCAGGATTGCCATCAGAGCAATATAGCCGTAGGTTAAAGGCGCATAGCCTGTGTAGGAGGCTCCAAACAGGAAAGGCAAAGGTAGTAGGGCGATCGCCGCCACACTATAAGCCACTGTGGCGTAACTGCCAATCCCTAGTCCCCGTTGCTGGGCTTCTCGCCCCAGTAGAAAATACAAACTGGCAGCCCAGGCACCTGCCAGAGCCAGCCCATCACCCAACAGTGGGTTAGAACCAAAAGCACTGGTTTCGCCACCCCAGCCCATTAAAACACCCCCTATTAAGGCGATGATCATTCCCACCAGGGTGAGCGGGGAAGGTTTCTCCCCAAACCACCACCACGAGAGCAGGGCAACCCAGATTGGGTTGGTGGTGACGAGGGTTGTGGAAGCGGCGATCGACGTGTAGGAAAGCGAGGTAACCCAGGTCGCAAAATGAACTGCCAGGGCAATTCCAGCCAAAGCGGCATAGCGAAATGCAGAGGGTGTGGGTTTGCTACGGTAAATATGGGCCCAGGTGGGCAGCAGGGCGATCGCGGCCAGGGTCAATCTAGAAGCAGCCAGCACCAGACTAAATCCTGCCCCGGATACATTCGCTTCAGCCATTGCCAATCGCACCAGAATGGCTGCGGTAGAAGTGGCTAGAATTCCGACTGCCAGAATGAGAGCGATCTTCCAGCTTGCAGGTGCGTTTAGTTTCATTGAAGCAATCCTATCGCTTCCCCCATCGGTTGGTGTGACTTGGTACAATCCTGTGTCGGAGATTTCCTTAAGCTAAGGACGCTTACGGGTCTTTAACTTGACAAGGTAGTTAGTAGGGGTTCCTTTCGGAAAGTCCCTGCTGACCATCGGTTTAATGCACTACCAAACTTTGCAAGTAGAAAACGCCAAACCGTGAACCACTCAACCTTTCAAATCCAACTGCCATGACTGATCTTACTCCCAACTCCAGTTTCAGCCTGACGATTCGCTTTCAGGTTCCTAATCGCCCCGGTATGCTGGCCAGCGTCACTAAAGCCATCTCAACCCTGGGTGGCAGTATGGGGCAAATTGACCTGATTGAGCAAACTCGCCAGATTTCGGTGCGGGACATTACGGTGGATGCTGCCAGCACAGAACACGCTGAAACGATTGTGGAAGCAGTCAAGGCACTGCCAGAAATTAAAGTCCTGAACGTTTATGATCGCACCTTCACGCTGCACCGGGGTGGCAAGATCAGCATTCAAAGCCGTATTCCGCTGCGGGGGCAGGCGGATCTGGCAATGGCTTATACCCCTGGCGTTGGGCGAATTTGTAATGCGATCGCTCAAAACCCTGATGAAGTCTACAACCTTACCATCAAGCAAAACACCGTTGCGATTGTCACCGATGGCAGTGCAGTTTTGGGGTTGGGGAATCTGGGACCAGCAGCAGCTCTGCCCGTGATGGAGGGCAAAGCTATGCTGTTTAAGGAGTTTGGCGGTCTGGATGCCTTTCCCATTTGTCTGGCTACTCAGGATCCAGATGCGATTGTAGAAACCGTCAAAAACATCGCTCCTGTTTTTGGTGGCGTGAACCTGGAGGATATTGCAGCTCCTCGTTGTTTTGAAATTGAAGCCCGCCTGCAACGAGAGTTAAACATTCCTATATTCCATGACGACCAGCATGGCACCGCCATTGTCACACTGGCTGCACTATTCAATGCATTGAAATTAGTAAACAAGTCGATGGCTGAGGTCAAAATTGTCATCAACGGAGCAGGGGCTGCGGGTGTGGCGATCGCCCGCCTCCTTCGCAAAGCAGGGGCAGAATCCATTTGCCTGTGCGACTCTAAGGGAATTCTGTCAATCCATCGCACCGACCTGACTGAACAAAAGCGGGAGTTTGCTATTGAGCAAGGGGGTTTACTGGCCGATGCCATGCGAGGCAGCGACGTCTTTTTAGGGGTCAGCGTCCCTGGGGTGGTGACTCCCGAAATGGTGCGGTCTATGGCCATGGATCCAATTATTTTCGCTATGGCAAACCCCATCCCCGAAATTCAGCCTGAACTTGTCGCTGAAGAGGTTGCGGTCATGGCAACTGGCCGCAGCGATTATCCCAACCAGATTAATAACGTCCTGGCATTTCCAGGAATCTTTCGAGGAGCGCTCGACTGCCGCGCCTCCACCTTAACCACCAGCATGTATTTAGAAGCGGCCCATGCGATCGCCTCTCTGGTTAAACCCAGCGATCTAAACCGGGAACACATCATTCCCTCAGTTTTTGATGAGCGTGTCGCTACTGCCGTATCTGCCGCCGTTCAACGTTCTGCCCGTGAGGATGGCGTTGCCGGAAATTAAGGGAGGATGAGTGGATAAGTTTTGAGTTCCGAGTTTTGAGTTCTGAATTGTTCCCCCAACACCCGATCCCTAGGCTAGCTATAGCCACCAGGCTTAGGACGGGGTGCAGGGGTAGAACCCCTGGCTGGGGGCGAAGCCCCCCCTTAAACCCAGTGTCCTAAGCAACCTAGCGACAGCTATACTCGGTCAAATCAAATTTGACGGGTAGCGAATGCCCAGGGAGTTGAGGGAGGTTGAATTTTGAGGGTCTGCGACCCGTCAAAATTTTCCTGACGGAACACTAGCCCCCAGTCCCTACCTTCTGACTCCTGGTTCCTCAATCTGCCAGCCGCAGTATTCCTTTACGAATGCCATAAAGAATTCGGTCAAGCAGGATGTGATCGGCTTCTGTCAGGCTATCTTCTAAGATTGCTTGTTTGATTTGATAGCGATCGGCATAGGTTACCTGA
>JAIMBL010000063.1 GCA_023511615.1 Leptolyngbyaceae cyanobacterium HOT.MB2.61 | reverse complement strand
GCCACTGTTGAGTCCCTAGCCCCTAACCCCTGGCCTTAAAGAATGTGGCTAATTCAACTGAAAACTCCTGTAACTCACCGGGTTTGATTGGAGTAATACAACCAGAAATCGAGCTTTCTTCGGATTGCTTCCCGCTCTGGTCCAGAATTGGAGTAGTAAAGCTGATGACGCAGTTCACGGATGATGGATCTTCGATCGTTGTTAGACATTTCAATTCCTCTTCAATAAGCAAAAATTGGGGACTCTTCCAAAGTAGAGAAAAATCGAGAACATCTGGGGAAGCTCCCTACGCGATCGCCGTCCCATTCCGATTCACGTACTCCTGCCAGAGGTGTGCCAGTTCTTCTGCCTTTGCCTTCTTTTCAGGAAAAATCTGGTACATCTGCCGTGGTCGGCCACGCCCATCAACCTTCTTGGAATAACCCCGGATCAGTCCTTCCTTCAGCAAAAATTTGAGAGCGTTGTAGAGGATAGTATCGGATAAGCGATACGGTGGGTAATTCCGTTCAACCAGTTGAACCAGCTCAGTTCCATAGGAATCTTCCTTCAGTAACGTATTTAGCACAAAGCAAGTTGCCAGTTCCTGGTTCAGATACCAGACCGGAGGATTTTGGAAAAATTGATAAATATCCTTCAAAGTCATCACGATTTACTCCGCAGAAAATCAATTGCTCAGATAATTCAGACGGATAAAATGGCTTTTGGGTTCAGAGCAATGGAAAAATTTATGAAATGGTTAATGAATCAGGAGCAGCGGGTTTCTCGCAAGGGTAGGGGTTCTGAATTCTCCTGCTCCGTTTTATTCAACGCCTGCTGAGCAAATTGAGCACGGGTACGAACCGTTAAATCCCCGTCGCTGTCTGCCACCCACTGAAGTTGAATCAGAATTTGAGAAATAGAGTCAGGTTGCGTCAGAATCATAGCCCTTGCTAGACCCTGTAACGCCACCACCGCAGCATAGCGTACGACCCATTCTGGATCTTGAGCAACCACGAATAACGCATCCATTACCTGGAACTGAGCCAATGGAACCCGTTCCACTGGTAATTCATGCCAGCGCAAGTTGCCCAATCCTCTGGCCGCCGCCCGTCGCACACTCAAAGCAAAATCGTTCTTCGCCGCTTCTAACAGAGTATCTAAGGCCCGTGGATGACCAATCCCGGCAAGGGCACGGATGGCCCAGGCCCTCGCACTGTAGTTGTAGCCATCCAGCAAATCTAACAAGGGCTGAACTGCCAGATCTCCCATTTGAATGAGCCCATCCACCGCAGCAACAGCAGCCCCCGGATTGTTGTAACCCAGAGCAGCAATCAGGGTCGGCAATCCTTCTTCTAAACGAGCGGATGCTAATTCCTGGACTGCCTTGAGCAGCTTTGCCGGAGAATCAGCCGCTTCCACTGCCTGAATCAGTTGTTGCGCAAGAAGAGAACTGGACATTGGGAAAGGGACTAGGGGGAAGGTTTCTTGTTCGTTGTTAGAGGGGGAGTAGGGGAGTAGGGAAGGGAGTTGTCAATTTTTTTGGCAATGATGGAAAGGGGGACGAGGGAATCAGGGTTTCAGGGGCTCAGAGCACTGACTTCACCCCTCACTTCCTCTAAAAACTAATAACCGACAACTAGTTCCACTCTTCACTCTCTTACAAAAGGCTATCCATTAAAGACATGACTCGAATAGCGTCTTGCGACAATGGGTCGGATGAGGTTTGCTTGATTTCGTGTTCTAGCAAGCCTTTGAGGGAAATGAGTTTAAGGCTGTTTTCGGCATGGGTGCGGGCGATCGCATCTGCGGCTGGCAAATATCCAATCGCGCCTAAATCGGCCAAGGCTGCGCGTCGTAATTGTAGGGTTGAACCGGATAATGCCTGCACCAACCGTTCTCCGTAGATAGATTCCTGGGTCAACTGGTACAGTGCGCGGGCAGCAGCATACTGGACTCGGTCGGTTGGATGCTCCAAAAACGGCCTGATCACCGGGATGGACGTGGTGGCTTGCAGCGTACCCAAGGCTTCCAGAAGAGCATCATAGGGTTGAGAGAGATCGGGTTGGTGGGGAACCAATTGCCCTTCCTGCAAACCTTTTGCTAGAAGATTCGTCAATGCAGGAATACATTCCGCATCGCCCAGGAGTGCCAGAGACTGAGCAGCCGCTTCCCGCACATAATAATCAGAGCAATTTAGCGAACCAATCAGGGCCGGAACCGCCCGTCGATCGCCTAGCTTTCCCAAGGCTCTGGCGGCATTTCGTCGTAAAGGATAGCCACCCGCTTCGGTGCGATCGGCCTCGTCATCCAATGCTGCGATCAGGGCATCCACTGCTGCCGGTTCATTTACCCGAAATCGCCCTAACCACCAGGCGGCGTAAACTCGCAAACCCAGATCGGAACCCTGGAGATTGGCGATCGCCTGCCCAACAGTTAGAGCCTCACCGCTGCCAGATTCTTCCGCCAGCCGTGAGGACTCTATTGCATCAGAATGGGACTCTCGCATGAGTCTCAAATCAACCGTCAGGACAACAACTAGTGTTCTGTTGGGAAAATTTTGATGGGGCAAAGACCCTCAAAATTTAACTCAAATCGAATTATCAAGCCCGAACCACCTGTCAAATTCAATTTGACAGACCACTAGAGTGCCTTGATGCTCTTGATTTTGCCGCCCATGCGGGTAATCCGTTGCATCTCTTCATTCATCCGGCTATAGGGAACCGTAATAAAGGTGCTGCCACTGGAACGGATGGGATAACCATTGGTATCGGTTTCACTGCTCTGGCGTAGCCCAGTCACTTCGTATTGGAAGTAGCGACCATTGAATGGGGAGCCGCTTCTTCCAGTCAGTACTTGACCCAACATATGTTTTGCTCCAACAAGTAATGTTAAAACTCTGGGTTTTGTAATTGAAAATCAGACGTGAGAAGATACGTTTCCAAACTCTGATCTTCAGAATACAAGACTAGAGCGGAGTGATGCTGGCAATTTTGCCACCCTGACGCAGAACGCGCTGCATGTGGGGTGTCAGTTCTTCGTAAGGAATGATCACTGACTTGTTCACGCGGCGTACTTTGGGGTAACCAGGACCGGCAATACCAGCCACTTCTACCCGGAAAAGACGACCGGAACCATAAGCGGCTGACCCACCAAAGGCACTGTAGGATGCTTCTCCCTTAAGGGCAGGCAGATAAGCAAAACCACTGCCGGTGCTGCCCGAAGGCGAAACTACTGCCGATGCTTTGTTGCGAGCCAGATCCTGGGCCAATCGAGACGAATTGCCCGATAGTTGCGAGCGATCGCTGTTGGCATAACCCCGATAAAGTTGGAACAGGCGGGTAAACCCAACTGTTCTCTGCCCAACGCCCGTGGTAACGAGATCGCGATAGTAGGGAACGATATTTTCACCAAAGTACTGCTGGTACTCAGGGGAATCAATGTAGGAGTCGATGTCGGCATCGTAGCCTTCGTTTTCGTAGAGATCCAGGTGATAGATCACCTCAGACTCATCGTAAGGGGCACGACCGAGCAAATGCTTACAGTTTAGCTCGATGACGCGGGTCTGGAAGCAGTTATAGAAGAACTTCTTCTTATACAGTTCCGATTTGGCAACCTGACGAACAAACTCCTGCACGGTAATTTGCCGATTCCGCAGGAGAGACTCCGCCCCCACCAGGCGTTCAGAAGCCATCAGGTAATCGTTCCCCAATACCTGACGGTAAACGGCACGAATCACGGCTTCAATTTCCTCCGGCGTTGCCTGGGGGCGCAGTTCAACGGGAGCGGTTTCATCAAACGCGGATGTTCCTAAGCGAGAGGCTGCTGCTGTAATTGGCACGCGAATTCTCCTTTCGTAGTCGATAGTCCTAAGAGAGTCGATAGTCCTAAGAGATGGTTGGTGCTGAATAGAGAGCGATGGGCAATCAAAATCGGTAAAAAGCAACTCCTACCCACCTCTTAATTACCCATTACCCCCAGATGGCTTTGCTGATTTTGAATGTGAAATAGATGCTGTACGTTCGAAACCTCGTTTCGATTCATACTGCTTTTCAGCAACGCCTCACAATTGCCCTATACGGGGGTTACACTGACAACCTTACGGCCTGCACGATTCAGCTGTTGTAGCTTGCTCGACAGTTGGTCGTAAGAAACAAGGATTTCTGTGGTGGCGCGACGGACAACCGTGGAGTTGGGAGATGCTGCCTGGAGGACTCTAAGACGATAGACATCTCCTCGATCGCCACCCGTTGTTCCCGCTAGAGCACCTGAAGAAGGAGTGGTAATCGGAGTAGCCAGATTTCTGGCCACTTCCCAGGTCAGGCGGCCTTGCTTTTTGCCCTGAGCGCGATCGCTATTGGCATAGCCGCGGTAGAGCTGGAACATTCGGCTAAACCCAACTGTTCTTTGACCCACTCCTGTAGTGACAAAATCCCGGTAGTAGGGGACGATACTCTCGCCGAAACTCTGCTGATATTCCGGCGAATCGATGTAAGAGTCGATCTCGGCTTCGTACCCCTGCGAAGTGTAGAGATCAACGTGGTAAGCGATCTCAGACTCGTCATAGGGAGCGCGTCCCAACAGATGCTTGTAATTCAGTTCAATAAAGCGTGTTTGGAAATTGGGATAGAAAAACTTCTTCCGGTATAGTTCGGACTGAGCGATCGCACGTACAAAATCCCGAACGGTGATCTTGCCCTGGCGCAGCAGCGACTCAACGCTGACCAATCGCTCACTTTTCATCACATGCTCATTACCCAATACCTGGCGGTAGGCAGCCCAAATTACTGCCTGCACATCATCTTCATTCCAGTTTGGGCGCAATTCAACAGGTTTTGCTTCTTCAAATGGTCGGATCCCTAATCTCCCTGCTTCTTTCAAGCCAGCCATATCTGCTTTCCCCTGCTTTCGCTACTAAAAGAATACTTTATTTCCAGAAAATGTTAAGTTCGGTGCCATAAAACCTGCCCGGGAAGATAACAACTACCAGCCAGAAACTGCCAGAGCTGCTTACCTTTCCGGGCAAAACTCACACCCTGAACTCAGAGGGTTGACACATTCTTAGCTAAGAGCGTTGATTGCATAGTCGATGTAGCAGTTAGCCTCGGTTGCGGGGTCACCGCTCAGACCGTGGTTAGCTTTGATGTACTTGAGAGCTTCAATGTACCAGCTGGGAGACAGCTCGAAGGTGCTGTTGATCTCAGCCAGACCAGCAATCAGGTACTCATCCATGGGACCAGTACCACCAGCAATCAGACAGTAGGTGATCATCCGCAGATAGTAGCCGATGTCACGGACGCACTTAGCCTTACCGGTAGCGGTAGAGGCATAGTTATTGCCTTGCATTTGGGTGGTGTAGGGGAACTTCTGATACACTGCGTTAGCAGCACCTTCAGCCAGTTGATTTGCTTTGCTGGCTAACTGCTTAGCAGCTTCCAGGCTAGGACCAGCTTGACGCAGACGACCAAAAGCGACTTGGAGCTCGGAGGTGCTCAAAAAGCGGCCTTGAGAATCTGCAGCTGCAACTGCTTCAGTCAATGGGGTCTTCATCGGTTTTGTATCTCCCTAATGCTTTTGCAAAGTTTTAGATGAATTGGACTTTTGTCGTTGGTCACAGGTCATCAGTCATCTATCATTGGTCTTGACTTTTGACTTCCGACTCCTGACACCTGACTAAACAGAGGCTTAGGCAACAGCCGCAGCAGCGCGATCAAAGTAACCAGCGATTTCAGCCATCAGAGCACTACAGTCGCCCTTGGTGATGCCATTGGGATCGTTCGCGATCGCAATAGCAGCATCTTTCATCTTAGCAACGCCAGTAGCGACGGACGCACCAGGAACACCCAGAGCCAGGTAGGTCTCGCGGAGACCATTCAGACAGCGATCATCCAGAACGCTAGCGTCTCCAGTGAAGATAGCGTAAGTAATATAGCGCAGAATGATTTCCATGTCGCGCAAGCAAGCAGCCATGCGGCGGTTGGTGTAAGCGTTTCCACCAGGAGCAATCAGCTGGGGTTGCTCAGCAAACAGGGCACGAGCTGCGCTGGCAACGATCTCAGAAGCGCTACCGGTGATCCGGTTAACGGCATCAACACGCTTAAGGCCATCTTTAACCATGGCAGACAGAGCATCGATCTGAGCGTTGCTAACGTACTCACCACGTGCATCAGCCTGGGAAACGACCTTGGTAAAGGCGTCTAGCATTGATTCAATCTCCTAATTTGCTCGATTGAGTAAGGTTTGTTTCAAAACTGAGGAAATCAGTTTAAGTTTCGTGTCAGACCGCCAGGGCAATCTGAGAAAGGTTGTGTAACACCAAGACCGGTAGCTGGTTTTCTCTCACTACCCATTAGCCAGCGAATAGAACGCAGTGCTTCTGAGTAGAATTATGAGAAAACTTAATACTTGTCTGAGGAACTGAAAAGCCCACTTTTACGGCACTTTTTCCCTCTGGGTCTTACGCTCCAACCCTTCAAGTTGTTTATACAATACTTCTGGCGACCATGTTTGTTACGAATTATTAGAAATTTGCGTTTCGTCGTAGAAGACAACAATCGCAAAAATCTCTTAAACCCCTACCACGGGACGATTTTCCAGATCCAGGTTCATTTTTGTTCAATGTTTCGACATTAAGAACTGTAAATTCCCCTCTAAATGACCCGTTTTTGGAGCAATTACTACAGCAGAGTAATTTTTTGAGCAAAACGACAAAATCCGCAAGCCTGCGAGTTGATGCGTTTCTTGCGGGAAGAGGGGTTGAGTTTTGGGCAGATACAAGCAGATACAAATGATTAAGTGTAAAGCGTAGGGTGTTGAATCTGTACGACGGATCTATCAATCGATTTAGGGACTTTGCGAGCACCTCACTTCATCTAAAAGCGAAAGTGAGTGGCCGCTCCAGGTAGGACAATCTGGCTCTTGCCACTCTCTCTTGAGGGAGATTGATTAAGGATTCTGATTCGTTGGCCCAATCAACCAATCAAGCGAAGACTTCTGGCATTTCCTCAAACAGTCGCCGCTCCAGGTATTGACCGATCATCTGTTCTTCGTTAGCCCGTGAGATGATGGTCTGGCGGGTACGGTAGTTACTCCCAATTAGTTTGATTTCTTCCTCAAATACAGAGCCACTGTACTCCGTTCTTAATCGCATTGTTTTGGGATCGGAGAGATAAAACTGAGCCGTGACGGGTTTGGATGTAGCGAATCCGCGATCGCGATACAAGGTGGTTCCCAACACTCCAAACACGGTTGAACCCGTTACCTGCTTAAACGCCGGGCCGGAGTAGTTGCTTTCCCAGGTTGTCTTTGCCCCGCAAACCAGAATTTCACCATCGGTTAGCCCATGCATCTGCGCCAGTTCGGTGAGTTCATCGCTGCCACGCGCTAAAAAGCGAACGGTTAGAAAGCTAACCACCTCCTGTGCCTGCCCATCTTTCAGCGTGTAATAGCGCCGTTCAGACCGCCAGTTACCTTCCGATTGCCGAAAAAAACCTTCTACCAGAAATTCTTGCGACTAACTGGGGGGTTTGGGCAGGAAACGTCATAAATCAGACCTCACAAGATGTCATCCACAAGATAGGCGGTATGTCAAGTAATCGCCAATATTCATCTACATTTTTTAACCTTTCTTCATGATAGTCTATCCCCAGAGGGGCAGGCAAACGCTGAAGAGTCTGGCAACAGTTTGGGAAGTAGTTCTGCCTTCCTCCGTGTTTTCTGTATCCATCGGGCACCGTCTGGTTCACGGTAAGAATGCCCTGTCTGGTAAGGAAAACAGAATCTCATTCCTCAGTTTGCAAATTCCCCAAATTGTCCTTAAACTACCCGACCAATTCAGTAAGTATTTATACTTTTCGCTGAACCTGAAGAATAGCGTCTGGTAATTGGAGGAAGTGGAAACCCTACGTCTCTTAAAACCCAGCGTCTAAGCAATCTGGTGCCAGCTATAGCGATCCTATTTGGATTGTGAAAGGGCTTCCCGTCAGGGGAAGACTTGCACAACTCCCATTGTTCACCAACAATTTAGAACAGCTATATATCTGCTAACCTGAGTTGAATAGCGCTGAATAAGCTCAGAACTAAAGTTCTGGCTCAGAGCTAAAGTTCAGAGTTAAAGTCAGTTTCAACTGACTAAAATGCAGGTCTGTTAGGATTTGAACCTGCTTTAACCGGTTTCCGATTTGAGCCTGAGATTTATCTCGAGACTCTTAAATCAGTGACATTCAACCTGAGCTGACTATTGCTTGATTCCTAATAGTGGCTGGCTTTAAAGGGACTGCACTCTTGAGAAAGAAATCTTTGGGTAGATGAATAACTAGCCTATGGACTCCGTACAACAATTTCATCAGTTTTTCGAGCATTGCGTCGGTAGCTGGACAACGGAGCGCACCTACCACTATCTGACTCAACAAGAAGTGGAGCGATCGCGCACCCAGTTTGTGATTAATCCAATCGCTCCAGAGGTTAAAGCCAGGGTTCTGTCAGACAACGAATACCCCTCACAGCCTTGCCTGGACGAACTCCCTGGATTTCACCTTGCCTTCGACACGGTTTCCGAAAAGGGAGAAGAGGTTTCCCAGGCGCTGAATATGTTGTTTGTCACCCATCAGCAGGACAATGGCATTTTGGTGGGGGATTATCTGCGCGATCGCGCCTACGAAGAAGCTAAACCCATGGTGGCAAAGTTTCGCTTTGACCCCGTTCAGCGGGAACTGCTGATGACCACCACCTACACCCGTGTGGTTGCTGTCGATTCGATTACATTAGTTAACCCAACCCTCCGCATTCGCAAAATCGTCACCTATCGCCGTCCGGAAGCCGATCAACCAATGGATGAAGTCGTGTTGGTTGGGTTTGGGGTAGAACAAAAGCAATAGGGAAGGAATGGGGTAGAAAAATTAGACTTGATGAAATATCGTTGAAAAACTGAGAAAGTTTTCCCTGGAGAAGGAGTCAGATCGATTGATGGACGTTGTGGAGTTTTTTCGGCAAAGCGCAGGGCGGTGGCGATCGCAGCGCACAACCCACCACCTGGCCTTCAAACAATCAGAATGGGGAGACTCCCAAATTGTGGTGGAGTCCCTCGAAGCGGATCACCCGGAAATTATTGAGCTATGTAAACTTCATCAGATTGATCCAGCCCTTTCGGTAGGTGGCTCCCGCGTCCAGTGGAAAGGCACGATGCAGTGGGATAATGAAGGCGAAGAAAACCACCAGGGTGACACAGTATTTGCAATTGTCCCGGATGAAGACAACCCTCTTCAGGGAAGGCTTCTGCGCGAACGGGGCTACGCTGAGGTAATGCCCGTGGTGGGCCTTTACCATCTGGATGATGAGGGTGGCCTGGTGCTCACAACTGAGTACGAAACGATGAGTTCGATTGAAAGATTCTGGTTTGCCAACCCCAATCTGCGGCTGAGGACCAGCACAGTTAAGCGCTTTGGCGGGTTCAGTACTGCATCATTTTGTACAGAAACCCGCATCGAAGTTGGCTTAGAAACTCAGTTAGACCCTTCCTCAGATATTTCTTCTCTCCCGTCGCAGGATGTTCTTCGCTCAAGACCGTTCCAATCCGTACTGGGTTGGTGATTCCCCTACTGATCTAAACGCTTTCCGGCGAGGGCTGGAATACTTGCATGCGATGCAGGACCTGGCACTGGAACCGGAGATGGTTAACTTGCTGGAGTCGGTGCGCGATCGCGCCACCATCTTGACCTGGATTGGCAAGAATATTGATGCCGTGAATGCGATACTTCAACAATGCCTGCTTGCCTGCCATGATTGCTTTCACCCACAGGAGCGCCGCTCCATGCAAATTTTTGCCGTTCCCCTGGCTCAATCCCTGGGATTGGACGGGTTGTGTAACATTTCAACGAATCCCATGACCATCCTGATTGATGTGGGGCGAGTGGCCCCAGACGGTTGGTTGAGTATTGTTGCTCACGAATACGCCCATGCTCACATTGCCAGCCCCGGCCATCATCCCAGCTTTGCAGTTGTGCTTTCCCATCTCTGCTTAGGGTTGGGATTGCACCCCCCAGATGAGTCCACAGAATGGACTTTGCGAAGCTGGCCCCCCTACACTCCCACCCCCACTCCATTAGCATTTTGGCGAGGAGAACTGGGAGGCATGAGAACAGAAACAGTCAGACCATCCTTTGTCAGCAACTGTTGATCGGCTGATCGGCAGCGATCGTCCCTATAGAGCCCTCACAGCAGAATTACAGATTATTAATCGGAAAGAGAACCGAATCCCAAATCTCCTACTCTGGATTTTGGCAGGGTTTATTGACTGCAACTCTTAGCATTCCTCTCTTCCTGTATCTAGCTGTCCTGAAAGGTTGGCAATGAGTTTTGCTGATCGCTAAGGAGAGTCCAATATTACAGGGCCTTTGTTTGGGATGAAAGAATGGCTTACACGGCTCTTTTATCAGCAGGCCAGGAGAACTCTCTTTCTGCCAGTGCGATCGCTGAGTGAACCAGTTTCCTAAGAAACGCACACTCGTGATGTAATTGCAGATAAGCAGAAACCTTACTGGTCCAGCGTTTGTGCATCATTAAGGAGTGTAAAAAATTATCAGTTTGCTGAGAGTTCGAGTCCCCTTTGCCCTTATGATCAGGGAAATTTGTAAAGTTTCGTAAGAAGGGAGTTTTTTAAACGTGGCTATTCCCCTGTTAGAGTACGCCCCCTCCAGCAAAAATGTCCGGGTCGCTGGCTACGAAGTTCCAAATGAAGAAAAGCCGAGAATCTATTCAACCGACAATATCCTTTCTCGGTCAGACATGGATGACCTGATTGAGGCCGCCTACCGCCAGATGTTCTTCCATGCCTTCAAAGCAGATCGCGAGATTGCTTTAGAATCGCAACTTCGTAACGGGCAAATTACTGTTCGTGAGTTCATTCGGGGTTTGGCTCTGTCCAAAACCTTTATCAACAGCTTCTATAACCTCAATAGCAATTATCGCTTTGTGGAGCATTGCGTTCAGAAGATTCTGGGGCGTGATGTTTACAGCGAGCGCGAAAAGATCGCCTGGTCAGCTGTGGTGATGTCTAAAGGCGTCAAAGGCTTTATCGATGAGTTGCTGAACAGCGACGAGTACATTGAGAACTTTGGCGAAAACATTGTTCCTTACCAGCGTCGTCGGGTTCTGCCCTCTGGTGCAAGTGAACTGCCATTCAATATCAAGTCTCCGCGCTACGATGCTTACTACCGTGCCAAGCTGGGCTTCCCACAAATTGTCTGGCAAACGGTTGTTCGTCGCTATACGCCGCAAGACAAAACGCCAAAGGCTGGCGATCCCGCCAACTTCAAAGGAATGGCTCAAAGCATCAGCCCGGCAGGCAATTTGCCCCAACGGGTTTCTGCCCTTAACATTGATTATGAAAGAAAGGTACCCTATCGCCAGCGGTAATTAGAGCGGTTGATTAGATTCAACACGCCAACCGAATGGCAATTCTCTAAAAAAGTCGAGGAGTCGGAGTTCAGGTGCTGGGATTCAGAGAGTCGCTTTTCTGAACCCTGGTCATTGGATTCCCGCTCCTCGATATGTTTTATGGTGATGTTCATTGTGGTTAGGACAAGGGGGTGTGGGGGCCGCGCGCAGGGGGCACGCCTCCACACCCCCTTATCTGTTGCGAATTTCGTTTAAGTTGGCATCAGATGATGGTGAAGTGGATGTCCAGAAGACTATCAACCCTGACTCCCTTCAAAAATGCCAGGTCTTCGCCAGTGGCAGCAATTTCAATCAGTACGCCATCTCTGGTTCGCGTGAGGGTCAAGTCGCTCAGGGTCAGGCTGCCTCCCAGTGCGAGAGTGGTTTGATCCAGTTTGAAATTGTAAATCGTGTCCAGACCGCCACCCTGGTTGAGGAGAATGGTGTCTTGCCCCCCCCTGAGCCAGATGAAGTCGTTTCCAGCACCCCCACTGATGGTATTGATACCTCTACCGACATAAATGTTGTCGTTTCCGTTGCCTCCAAACACTGTGTTGTTGCCACCTCCTGCAAAGATGGTGTCATTGCCATCGCCACCGTAGATGACATCATCGTCAGAGCCGGTCCGAATTAAATCGTTGCCCGCTCCACCATAAATCAGGTTATTGCCGTTACCTGCTTCTATGACATCCTCGCCATTGCCACCGTTTGCGATGTCATTCCCGGAGCCACTCTGGAGCAGGTCGTTGCCATCTCCGCCATAGAGATTGTTATTGCCTGCGCCTGCCAGGATAAGGTCATTACCTCCCAATCCGTAGAAGATTTCGCCAGCACTTCTACCCTTCAGAAGATCGTTGCGATTTGTACCTGTAATGACGGGTTTGTAACCCTCTCCACTTGCAGTCGAAATCTCGTAGAAAGTTGCGGTTTTACTGATTTCGTTGGTGACAATGAGCAGAGGGCGCCCGGTGGGGCTGAGGTCAGAAGAGACAAAGTTCAGCCCTTCTGGGGCAATGTCACCGGGAGTATCGGCGTACTGCACGAAGTTGGGATTTGTGGGATTGGAAATATCAAATACCATCACACCACCTGTGCGCTCCAGACCAATGAAGGCGTAGGTGCGTCCGTCAATCACACCAACAGCCACCCCTTCTGGCTCTGGGCCTTTGTTGTCGCTGCGGGTGTCAAAGCTGGCGGGAGTGCCATCGGAATTGAATTTAGCGGGAACAAGAGCGGCAGTCAGTTGTTCAAGCTGATCGCCACTGTCATAAATCAGATTGCCCTGAGCATTCCAGATCGAAAAGGAACGGGCACCAAAGGCATAGATCTGGTCAAAATCACCGTCTCTGTCTGTGTCGCCGAGTGTGTTTGTAACGGTCAAACGACCGAGTGCAGCATTATTTTTGAGTGCGGCCCCATTTGGGAAGACGGTCGGGTCCAATCTGTAGTTACTGCTGCCTACCCGGATCTCTTCGCTGAAGCCAGTATAGTCACGAGCATCGCCTTCATTAGCGGTAATTAGATAGGTTTGCCCCCCGATGACGAAGGAGGCGATCGCATCCGGCTGATACATGCCAAAAACAGGCCAGTTGCGGATGTTGATTCCACTATCGCGATCGCTGGCATCCAACCCATTATTTTGCAATGTGATCAAACCCAGGATAGGGGTTTCTGGATTGGGGTCAGGTGTGAATGTGCCAGTGGTTGGATCGATGGTAACTCCAGCCACGGTAAAGTCGTTGTCATTTAGCACCGCAATTGTGTTCCGATCAATCAGGGTCAGGCCCTCAACCTTTTCCACCGTGTTGTAGCCTGCGGTAGCCAGATCTACATGCAACGTCTTTTTGATCGGAGTCACCCCGGCCGCAGCCAGTTCTGCCAGCGTCATCTGATCCAAACTCTTACCGCCGATCAGGTTGGGCAGGTTAGAAATATCGGTTGCCCCTTGCAGACTGAAACGATAGACCTTCTTCTGAATCTGATCCAGCGGGTCACTATCGATCGCGTCATCATCTCGTTCCACCACCAGAAATTCTCCATTGCCGATGGCGACCGCGTCCCCAATTTTGTCCGCGCGGGTATCCGTACTGCTGACCGCTGGTGGATTGTCCATAACATAGATGAACTGACGCGTTGCCTGGGTCACCGGGTCAAACTCGACAATCCGAATATTTTGTAAGCCGTTCAGGGTCGCGTTGCTAAGCGTTGCCGGGTTACGGATGGGGCTTTGAACAAAGGCGTAAATTTTACCATCCTGGAAGGCGATTGCTTCAAATCCCCGATTTTGACGGCGTTGACCTAAAACCGCAGGCAATACTTCTGTGCCAAAGGTTCCGGCAGGTTCGCCCGCTGCTGCTGCTGTTCCAATTGGTACAAAGCGATCAATCAGCACTCCCTCAGCATCAAAGTGATAAATAGCAGGACGGTACTCATCCACCATCCAAAACGTGCCATCTGGAGCAACAACAATTCCTTCCAGATCGGCCCCTAGCGGATCCCGGCAGAGAACATTCCCAAATAGATCAACGGGTACCTCATCGTTGTAGGGGGTGTTGGCATTGGAATTGATTGCCGTGTTAGGTAAACCAGAGAGGGGGACACCCGGAGCGGCCTGTAGTTGAATGCGCTCGGTAATCGTGATTTCACGAGTTGCTCGGTTCAGCTCAAACCGAATAATTTCCGGTACGAAGTCAGGCAACAGGAAGGGACGGTTAATTCCGGTGGGTTCACCATTCGGTCCGCGATCAGTGTGGGTAACGAACTTGAGATTGCCATTTTCTGCATATCCCTCAAAGTGCAACCCGGAGAAGCCACCGAGTGGAATCTCTTGTCCAGCAGTAGTTGTGCCCAGCGTCGGTAAATCATCGAAATCGTAGGTTTCCAGCCCCAACACCGTTGGTTGATTGTGGCTTTTGAAACCGAGCGCTTTCAAGTCGGTGATGGTTGCGGTTGGAATATCGAGGATGGCGATCGCGTTATTTTCCTGAAGCGTAATCCAGGCGGTTTTTGAATCGCTGGAAACGGTGATGTATTCGGGTTCCAGATCCTGTGCGACCGTCGCATTCGGTCCAAAAATCCGGATTCCCTGAGCAATCAACGCATCTTTTTGAGAATTAAACGCTGTAAAGTCGGCTGTTCTAACAGTTGCCTGAAATACTCCGTTGGACAGGTCGATAATGCTGACAGAGCCCTCTGGATCTACAGAATCGGGCCGATTGTAACTGCTGGGTTCGCCCTCATTGGCAACCAATACCCTTCTGCCATCAGGAGTAAAGGTCAGCATATCGGGCAAAGCCCCTACAGTAACCGAGTTCAGGAAATTACCATCTACATCGTAGAATGCAACAGTCCCAGGGGCTTGCTTATTCGAGTTTTCCAGAGCCACAGCCACAACGCCGTTTTTGACTGCAACACTATTGGCTATCCCGATTGCGGAGGTATCAAGCGACCGAAATAGTTGAGGATTGGCAGGATTACTGCTATCTAAAATGTCTAAAAATCGAGTTCCAGAAACAATAAAAGTTCGCTGAGTGAGCGGGTCAAAAGCAGAGATCTCAGAACCATTGGTTGAAGTATAGGTTCCAAGTGCAGAAAGTGTGATTGCCATTATTCGCCTCTCTACGCTAGGGGTCACGGAAATTTTCCATGCCAAAGTCAGCGGATGAAGGGGGTTCATCCTTGCCTCTGACTTGCTAATCAAGCTTTTATGGCTTTGTGGAAAATACCGTTACTATTTATACCTGAGGCAATTAACGACTGGAGCGTCTTTACGCGATCTTGATAATTTTATTTAACCGAAAAATAGTTAATAGATAACGTCCCCTTAACTCTCAAACTTCTTATCTGTGCCTATCCATGAAACGGGGTTTAGCGATCGCCCTTAGCCCTCCGGTAACCAATCTTCTGCCAGTACCAGTTCAAGAGAATAGGGACAGATCTCTGGGAACACCGAGACATCCATCCTGGTTTGCCTGGCAGCTTGAAGACGCGCCCGTTGATAGCTCTTTCCAAGTTGCTCAGCAGGGTAATTCCTTAAGCTGGGACTATCTTCAATCGCTAATTCAACTGGGTACGGGCATCCGTAATGGAGTCAAGCCAGCTATCTGTGCGGAGCTGAGGTTGGTACTGCCACTTGAGCAACTGCAATAAAAGACGAGTGAGTTGACTGGCAATCCCCCGCCGTTCGCTTTTGCCCAAGTTTTCGACCTCTTGAATCAAATTGGGTAAATCGATTTCATGCCAGCGGCGTTCCCTCAACAGCTGAGCTGTTTGGTCAATCCATAAATTAAAATCTGTTGAATACTTCTCGCTCATGTTTAAGCCTGTACTCTTTAAGCTTGTACTCTATGAGCCTGTACTCTATAAGCTGTACTCTATAAGCACCAAGACCCATCCACAAAGCCTTTTAGTATCCCAATGATAGCGCTTAAACCTACAGTTCTTGTGGGGAGAACACTCGAACTAGTGTTCCGTCAGGAAAATTTTGATGGGTAAAAACCCTCAACATTTAACTCAAATCAAACCGTTAAGCTTTAACCACCTGTCAAATTTAGTTTGACAGACCACTAGTAATCTGGTGCTGCTGAATAGCAGGATGAATTGGAACAAAGTTTCAATTCATCTAACTCTAAATTCATCCCTTATAATCAGCAACGCCGGTTCTCCTGGCTTGGCGGTGAAAAAGTAGCGTAAGCTACTCCTTCATTTAAAACAAAATCCCTGGAATATTGATTTTGTTTTGGTGATAAGCGTCGCTTATCACCAAACTCTCAGGAGAGCCGCAACGCCAATAATCTTGAGCCGTAATATCATTTCGGATTTTAGATTTTGAATTGTGAAATCGTTGCAATCGCTAGTTTCATCCATCGATCTGCCAAATTCGCAATTTAAATTGGTATATAGCTCTACGCAGAGGCGATAGGACATTGGAATTAGAGAGGGCTGGGATCCGAACCAGGATCCCAGGGGAATTATAGAGCTACGCAGAGGCGATAGGACATTGGAATTAGAGAGGGAGTGGGGGGGCTTCGCCCATGGCCGGGGAGCCGCCCCTACATCCCGTCTTAACCACAATGACTACCGATATATAAGCTTTCAGGGCATTTCCAGGGTGGTAAAAAAAGGATGCAGCCCCCGGAATTCTGAAGATTTCGGGGGGCTAAAAGTCCTTACTTTAGCCTGCATGATTCATGACGATTTCGGAAAATCGCTGGAAGACCTGCCAAGAAGCCAATCTAGCGATTTGAAAAAAACAGTCTGTATTTTGAGGTGTTTTTGCCATCAAGGTTTCAGCGGTTGGTGAGTAATCCAGGTTAGGGCTGCTTCTCTATTGACTAGCGATCGCCCCTATGGGAAACCTGCCCATTCGATTCAACCGAGCGCAATCGCTTAACGGGTTTTGGCTTCGGAGTTGAGGCTGCGGGTGCATCCTCGGCGGGATCGGAATTGCCCCGCATCCAGGCGGGTCGCATCTGGTCGTAGGCCATTTGCAGAGCAGCGGCAGCGATCGCGTGGGGCTCGTACTCCTCCGATAGCTGGGCCACGATCGGCAGGAAGGAGGCCATCCGTTCACCGGTTAAGGCTTCTCGAATTCGATCCTGAAGTTTCTCTAGCTGACGGGCCTCAATCTGAGCGCGAGTGGGAATGGACGCAATTTCCAGGCGCTGGCGGACATGGTACTCAATATCCCTCAGCTTGCGTCGATCCAGGGGATGGATGATGGAAATGGCGGTTCCTTCCTTGCCTGCCCGCCCGGTGCGGCCAATCCGGTGGACGTAGTTTTCCACACTATCTGGCAGGTCATAGTTGATTACATGGGTCAGGTCATCCACGTGGATACCACGCGCTGCAATGTCTGTTGCCACCACCCAGCGAACCTGACGTTGACGGAAGCGCAATAGTAAACGTTCCCGCTGGGTCTGGCTCAAATCGCCATGATATTCATCAACGCTGTGTCCAGCAGCCTGGAGTTGACTGGTGAGTTCAGCCGCTGCTTTGCGGGTGCGGACGAAGATCAAAGCGGATTCGGGATCTTCCAGTTCCAGAATCGGCAGCAGAGCGCGGGCTTTGGTCCAGCCACGGGGTACCATATAGGCCACCTGGTTGATCCGGGTGGGAGCGGCTTTGGGTTGTTCGATTGTGATCGTGATGGGCGATCGCAAAAACTTCGTCACCAGTTTGCGAATGGAGGGGTCCATCGTGGCGGAGAAAAAGGCGGTCTGCCGCTCAATTGGTGCCTGGTTCAGAATCTTCTCCACGTCCTGAATGAAGCCCATATTGAGCATCTCATCTGCCTCATCCAAAACCAGCCAGCTGAGATTGTTCAGTTTCAAATCTCCCCGGCTCAACAAATCCAGAACCCGGCCTGGGGTGCCAACCACAATCTGAGCGCCCCGCTGAAGCCGCGAGATCTGGGGGTCAATCGCCTGGCCACCGTAGATGGTGACAACTTTGAGGCGGCGATCATCGTTAAAGCTACGAATAGCCTGACAAACCTGGAGGGCCAGTTCACGGGTGGGCGTCAGAATCAGTGCCTGTACAACCGGCATCTTTAAGTCAATCCGCTCCAGAATGGGAAGGGAAAAGGCTGCCGTTTTACCCGTCCCCGTCTGGGCCTGACCCACCACATCCCGCCCAGAGAGCAGGTGGGGGATCGCCTGGGCCTGAATCTCGGTTGGGTTGCTGAAGCCAATAGATTCCAGGAAGCGGGCGCGGGCTTCGGAAATTCCGAGGCTATGGAACGAAAGGGTCATTGAATCTCCTATTTCGGTGGATTAAGTATAGAAAAGCCAGGGGCTTTACAAAAGCTGTTGGAGCGATCGCCAAAAACAATCGCTTGAAGGTTACGGAACGCTTAAAGGCCGGGCATGGATCAAGTTAGAAGCTACGGCAACGTGACCGTACAAGTCGTACACATCAGCGTGGTCAATGGCAACAGGAACAAGCGATCCCAGACGAGCTTCCCCCTGGACATAGACCAGTCCATCAACTTCTGGTGAAAAGCGAGCAGAGCGACCAACCAGTTCTCCTGTTTCAGGATTTTCTTGCTCAATTAAAACGTCAACCACTTTGCCAACCTCTGCCCGGTTTTTCTTAAGCGAAATGGGTTGCTGGATGGCCATCAAAGCATCACGGCGCTCGTTCATGACCGATTCGGGCAGTTGGTCTGGCAAATCGTAAGCGGGAGTTCCTTCTTCTGGCGAAAAGGTGAAAACACCGACGTGGTCAAACTCGTGGCGCTGGACAAATTGCAGCAGGTGTTCAAAGTGTTCTTCGGTTTCCCCAGGATAACCCACAATAAAGGTCGTTCGCAGAACGGCATTCGGAAGTTCAGTTTTAATCCGCTCAATGATGCCATCATTGACCCGCCCCTGCCACGGACGGTTCATTGCTCGCAAAATTTCCGGATGGGAATGCTGAAGGGGCAAGTCCAAGTAGGGCAGTACATTGGGAGTTTCTTGAATCGCTTCTATCACTCTGGGGGTTAGCCCCGTTGGGTAAGCATAGTGCATTCGAATCCAGGGAACATCGACTTTACCCAAAGCCCGCAGCAATTCTGCTAACCTGGGTTCGCCATACAAGTCCAATCCATAGTTGGTGGTGATCTGGGAAATCAGGATCAGTTCCTGAACTCCTTCCGATGACAGCCGTTCTGCCTCTGCGACGATGGATTCGATGGAGCGAGATCGCTGATTTCCCCGGAGGTGAGGGATAATGCAAAACGCACAGCGATAGTCACAACCTTCTGCAATCCGCAAATACGCCACCCCTTCGGTTGTCGTTCGGTAGCGTGGGGTTGTTTCATCGGCAATGTAGGTGGGTTCGGGGGACACTTCCCTCACCCGCTCTCCCCCTTCTGCCCGCTCAATGACATCCACAATTTTGTGATAATCACCAGTACCCACCAGGGCAACAGCCTCTGGCAGTTCTTCTAGTAGCTGCTCCTGGAAGTGCTGAGCCATGCAGCCAGTGATGACGATCTTCTTATTAGCCTCTGCGAGTTCAACCAGGGTTCGCACCGATTCCTCACGGGCAGCCTGAATAAAGCTGCACGTATTCACAATCACGTAGTCCGCCAGCTCTTCGTCGGAGTCAACCTGGTAGCCTGCCTGAACGAGAAGTCCAAGCATGTGCTCAGTATCAACCCGATTTTTTTCGCAACCTAAATGTGTTACAGCAATAGTTGGCTTGTTGCCCATGAAGTTAATATGCAATGAGGAAGTAACCAATCGTTAAGCTGTAGCGATCGCTTATGCGATGGATTATCTCCCCGCTTCAAAATCTATTGCTGAGTGTTTGTAAATTACCACCCAGTGCAATCGCCCAGAGAATATCTGTAGAGATATGGTAACCCAAAAATCAGAATATTACGATAATTTTACAAAATCCTTTTCTGTACTGCCGTGATTTATGGCGGTAGTCATCATGGTTAGAACGGGATGTAGGGGCTTCGCCTGCACTCCCTCTCTAGTTCCATCTCCTAACGCAGATGCGTAGAGCTATAAGCCATGACTATATCGAATCCTGTGATGCAATCAATTGAAGCACCCCAAAAGGTTTCATTTGCTGGAATTTGAGTTAAAGGATTTTGTTTATTGAAGAAACATTTTCATATCTGATCAAATTTGTGTTACGTTAAGAAACAGTGTCGTAAACGATGCCAAACAAGGGTCGCTAGCTCAGCGGTAGAGCACTCGGCTTTTAACCGATTGGTCTCGGGTTCGAATCCCGGGCGACCCATCAAGTGAATTAAGTAGTAGTACTAAAATTAAGTAATAGTACTAACAAGATCCAGCCGTGCAGGGACTCTCCCAACCCTCTACTATCTGGTCGTGAATCGACTTATTCCTACTCTATACACCTATAGGCAACTTAAATAGTAATTTTTGCTTATCAAATTCGATAAACCTCCTTTTTCCCCTGCCTCTGATAGGCAAAGTATCTTAAGATTATCCTAAGCATTTCCTTTTTATAGCTAATTGACCACGTTTAACCTAACCAGGAGGACTGTCTATGGCGCTCGTACCAATGCGACTACTGCTGGATCACGCAGCGGAGAATGGTTACGGCATTCCTGCATTCAACGTCAACAACATGGAGCAGATCCAGGCAATTATGCAGGCTGCCCATGAAACCGATAGCCCTGTGATTCTGCAAGCCTCCCGTGGTGCCCGTAAGTATGCAGGTGAAAACTTCCTCCGTCACCTGATCCTGGCTGCGGTGGAAACCTATCCCCACATTCCCATCGTGATGCACCAGGATCACGGTAACGAGCCTGCAACCTGCTACTCTGCAATCAAGAACGGTTTCACCAGCGTCATGATGGACGGTTCTCTGGAGGCAGATGCGAAGACTCCTGCTAGCTATGAATATAACGTCGCCGTAACCAGAGAGGTCGTGAAAGTCGCTCACTCTCTAGGCGTCAGCGTTGAAGGCGAACTGGGTTGCCTGGGCTCCCTGGAAACCGGGATGGGTGACAAAGAAGATGGTCACGGTTTTGAGGGTAAGCTCTCCCATGATCAATTGTTAACCGATCCTGACCAGGCAGTAGATTTTGTTGAGCAAACCCAGGTCGATGCTCTGGCTGTAGCGATTGGAACCAGCCACGGTGCTTATAAGTTTACCCGGAAGCCGACCGGTGAAATTCTGGCGATCAGCCGGATTGAAGAAATTCACCGCCGCTTGCCCAACACCCACCTGGTGATGCACGGTTCCTCTTCTGTGCCTGAAGATTTGCTCGCCCTGATTAATCAGTATGGTGGTGCAATTCCTGAAACCTACGGAGTCCCTGTGGAAGAAATTCAGAAGGGTATTAAGAGTGGTGTTCGTAAGGTAAACATCGATACCGATAACCGCTTGGCCATTACAGCCGCTGTTCGAGAGGCTCTGGCAAAGGATCCCAAGGAGTTCGATCCCCGTCACTTCTTGAAGCCTTCTATCAAGTATATGCAAAAGGTTTGTGCTGACCGTTATCAGCAGTTTGGCACCGCTGGCAACGCTAGCAAGATTAAGCAAATCTCGATTGATGAGTTTGCAGTTAAATATGCCAAGGGTGAACTTGCCCAGGTGACTAAGAAGGCCGTAGGGGTCTAACCTACTGTTTCAATTGTGAGTTCTTAACCTGACCGGGTAGTTTTTGGCTACCCGGTTTTTGTCCGTTGTTTCTTCAGGCTCATGGCAAAACTATTTGACGAGATTACTGACGAGCTCCAGCGCTTCATTGCCAGCCAGCACATCTTTTTCGTTGCCACAGCCCCTTTAAGTGCGTCGGGCCATGTCAACCTTTCTCCGAAAGGGCTAGATAGTTTTCGGATTCTTTCGCCCAGACAAGTGGCCTATCTCGACCTGACGGGTAGCGGCAATGAAACGTCTGCTCATCTCCAGGAAAATGGGCGCATTACTTTTATGTTTTGCGCGTTTCAGGGTGCTCCCTGCATCTTGCGGCTCTATGGTCATGGGTATACTGTTTTGCCTGGTGCACCCCAGTGGGAGGAACTGCTTCCCCTGTTTTCTCCCATTCCCGGTATTCGCCAAATAATTAGGGCTTGCTGAAAAAGTATTTCACGAGCTTTGAGAAGGTTGATGGTTACATCTTGAAACTCGCTGGAACT
>JAIMBL010000062.1 GCA_023511615.1 Leptolyngbyaceae cyanobacterium HOT.MB2.61 | reverse complement strand
GCACTTTAGCAGACTTGATCCCGCTTGAAAACTAGGCACAGTAAACCTTTGCTGCTTTTTTCAGCAAGCCCTACTTAGCAACCTTGAAAAAGCCGGAAACCGGACTCAAAGTTCCTTTATTAAGGGGAATTTAGGTGTTAAGGGGAATTTAAGGGGGGGCTAATACCAATTCTCGACTTTGGATTTGCGATTTTGGATTGAAAAACGCTAAACCCTGCGAGAGTTCCAGCCTCTTCATCTGTAGCCTTACTTTGAAGAATTGGTATAAACCCTCTTGTTACCACTAGCGGACCTCTGAAGCATCCGCTAAGGAATTTCAATCCACCGTTGTTGTAGTCATCAACTTTTCTTGAGACACCCTTACGACCTCTAGCTGTGGGGGTGCATATGTTCTATGAGTGGCTAAAGCCAGTCTTTGAATTTCATACTAGGCGCTCTGAAGATACCTTCATCCCTAACTCTATGGATGACTGGTATGAGACTTATATTTTCAAGATCTCTAATAGTTTATTGATTGAATCATAATTGGTAATAATAAATTCGAGATCGGTAATCCTTCGGTGGTAGATACTCTTCACCGCCTCTGTGAGATATAGCGATAATCATTATGGCTAGGGCGGGGTACAGGGGTTCCCCCCCTGGCTGGGGGCTAAGCATCCACTCCTTCTATAATTCCAATGTCCTAATACCCTGCGTAGAGCTATGCCTTTAGGTGTCCTAGACAGGCATCAATACTAAACTCTGAGCTCAGAAGCATACGAACTTCCTACTTCCATGAAGCTTCTGCCAATAGGTATTACTTTAAATCTATGACCTTAGTCACTGTGATTATCCCTATGCGCAATGCGGAGCCTTACATTGCAGGCACATTGGCTTCCATTCTGGATGAACAGGATATTCCGCTCGAAGTTGTTGTTGTTAACGATGGTTCAACGGACTGCTCGGTTGAGAAAGTGGAGGCGATTGCTGACCCCAGAGTCAGAATTATTCCAGGTCCATGTAAGGGATTTGCAGAGTCTGCCAATACGGGATGGGCGGCTGCGAAGGGTGAAATTATTATGCGATCAGATGCAGATGATTTATTCCCCAAGGGACGGATTAAGCGTCAGGTGGAATGGTTGACCCGACATCCAGAGTTTGGGGCAGTTTGTGGTGGTTTCGCGATGATTGATGCGAAGGACCGTATCATTTCTAAATTTTGCGAAAGTCAAGAAGAGGAAATTACTGAGGAATTGAAACAGGGCGTGACTCGAAACCACTTCTGCACTTATGCCATTCGGGCAGAGGTCTTAAAAGCATCCGGTGGATGCCGTTCCTGTTTGGCAAATGCTGCGGATATTGATTTACAGTTGCGCGTGGGAGAACTCTGCCGAGTCTGGTATTTGCCGGAAATTGAGTATTTTTATCGACTACACGACTCTTCAATCACCCGAAAGCAACGGATTGCTGAGCGAGTGTTTTTTGACTCCTTAGTTATCGAACTCCAGCGACAACGGCTAAGTCGTGGATTTGATGATGTTCAAATGGGGTACATCCCAGTTCCTCCTCCAAATATTGATCATGCGGTTATGACAGCTGGCGAACAAAAGCAGGGTATGCTGGTGGGAAGATCCTGGCAAGAACACCAGAGTGGTCAGAAGCTTCAAGCTCTGAGAACTGGAATTTGGGCTGTTGCGGTTCGTCCTCAGTCCCTTTCAGCATGGCGGAGCTTGCTGGCGCTGGTTGTTAAACCAACAGGTAGTGTCAAATCTGGTTAATCCGTTGTTGCATCCCAAGTAGATGCAAACTCTGTTCGCTTGACTCTCCTGAGAGTTTGATTATAAACGTTGCTTATAATCAAAACAAAATCAATATTGTAGGAATTTTGCTTTAGATGAAAGAGTAGCATAAGCTACCCTTTCACTGGCAAGCTGAGAGAATGTTTCTGCAAAAAGGCCGCACTACCCTAAACCGGCGAATGCAATAGGAATTCATGGGAGCCTGATGAACGCTTCCAAACTTTAGCAGGTCTGTCGTAGAGAAATTGCCTCTAATCGGTTCACCCGATTGGGGAATCGAGAGTGGATAAACGGGTGATGGGCTACAGGTAACTGGTGCTATGCGTCATTACCTCTTGAGGTCTACCCCGTTTTGGTGCTTTTCCCGCTAAAGTAGGGTCTGGAAGCAAAGCCCTAAAGGAAACTGCGGTTTGCTGAGGAGTGGGAGGCTGAAGTGAGTGTCGAACGGCAAATTCTGGACTTCTGGCGTTATTTAGACAAGCATCCAGTTGCGGCCAGATTGATTGCTGTTGCCTGGATTCTGTTGATTGGAGGGATTACTTTTTTCTGGAATTTGGGCAGTACGGGCCTGGTGGATGAAACAGAACCACTGTTTGCTGAGGCTGCCCGCCAGATGAAGGAAACGGGGGATTGGGTAACACCCTATTTCAATGGGGCTCCTCGCTTTGATAAGCCGCCTTTGATTTACTGGTTGATGGCGATCGCCTATCAGGTGATTGGCGTTAATGAATGGGCTGCACGGTTGCCCTCGGCTTTGTCGGCGATTGCTCTGATAGCTATGGGCTTCTATACCTTGAAGCGCTTTGGTTCTGACACCGTTGATGCCTGTGCTGATTCCGATCAAGGCTGGCTCTCTGCTTTTATTGGGTCTACCCTAATTGCCCTCCATCCTTTAACCATCATTTGGGCAAGAACGGGGGTTTCGGACATGCTATTGACCGGCTGTATTGGGCTGGCGTTGATGGCATTCTTCAGCGGATATGCTGAGGGCGGCGCAAATCAGGGGAAATCCCTCAGGCTTCACGGGGCGGTCTTCAAAACCTCCCAACTCTGGTACTTCATGTTCTATCTGTTGATTGCCCTGGCAATTCTAACAAAGGGGCCAGTGGGCATCGTGTTGCCAGGGCTGATTATTGGCTCCTTTGTGTTGTATGTGGGGAACTGGAGAGCCGTCTTGGGGGAAATGCGTCCCCTCTGGGGGCTGTTCATCATTCTGCTGGTTGCTCTGCCCTGGTATATTCTGGTGACTCTGGCAAATGGTAAGGCGTTCATTGACTCATTCTTTGGCTACCACAATATTGAACGATTTACAGGGGTGGTCAACCGTCATTGGGCTCCCTGGTATTTTTACTTTGTAGTTGTAATGTTGGGGTTTGCGCCGTGGTCGTTGTACTTGCCTGGGGCGATCGCGCATCTGCAGTTCTGGAAACGGTCGATCTGGAGGCATCAGCCACGTGCTGCTCATCTGGGTCTGTTCGCTTTCTTCTGGTTTGTCTGTATCTTTGGCTTCTTCACAATTGCCGTCACCAAGCTACCCAGTTATGTCTTGCCCTTAATGCCTGCAGCGGCAATTTTGGTGACTCTGTTCTGGACTGAGCCGACGGGTCAATCTTCTTGGTTTTCCTGGGGGATGAAGCTGGGCGGCGTCTTGAATGGAGTATTCTTTTTAATTCTGGGAGGAGTTCTGGTTTACACGCCACAGTTGCTGAAGGGCGATCGGGCCATACCGAATCTGGCTCCTCTGTTGCAAGAATCGGGCTTGCCAGTGTTAGGGGGAGCGATCGCCATTGCAACGGCGATCGCTATTGGGGTTTTGATGTTGCGTCGGCAGGGGCGATGGGTATGGTTGGTCAATATCCTGGGCATGCTGGCTCTGATTATCTTTGTGTTACTGCCTGCGGCTCCTCTTGTGGACTCTCAGCGTCAGCTTCCCCTGAGACAGTTAGCACAGGTGATTGTGCAGGAGCGGCAACCAGGGGAAGAACTGGTCATGATTGGCACAACAAAGCCAAGCCTTGTGTTCTATACCCGTCAACCCGTTATTTTTAGGTTGCGTGCCAGGTCAGCGGCTACTTATTTGCAGGAAAGAATGATTAGCCAACCAGGGATTTCAACCGCTTTGATTTTGACCACTCCCAAAAAGCTTGAAGTCCTCAAGTTGCAGCCCGCCCAGTACCAGACCTTAGGAGAGGCTGGTCCTTATCAGCTAATTCGAGTTTCTGAGCGGGTTCTTTCCCAGTTACCCCAACAGGAGTAAGTATTTGCGGAAGTGGTTTGTCCAGAAGCATCATCGTTGGGCGGCAGGTCTGCTGCTGGGAGGACTGTTGGTGCGGACGGCGATCGCCCTCTCCCTTCCCCCCGGTTTTGATGAAGCCTACTACTACCTCTACACCCAACACCTGGACTGGAGTTATTTCGACCATCCCTTGATGGTCGCGCTTTCCACCGGGCTTGGACCCTGGATAACTGGAGAAGTTTCCCAATTTACCATTCGTCTGGGGACTCTGTTGCTACATACGGGGGCACTTTGGTTGCTCTATTTAACAAGTCTCTGGTTGTTTTCCAGTCAAGCGGCAGTTTTGACGTTGGCGATCGCGTCGCTCATTCCCATCTTTCTGGTTGGCTTTGGCGTTTTGACCCTACCGGATGCTCCACTCATTTTCTTCTGGACAGCGACGGTGTATGGGGCTGTGCGGGAATTTTGGCCGCTCCATCCCTACACGCCTACCTACCGTCTGGCGATCATCGGTCTTCTGGTTGGATTGGCCTGTCTCAGCAAGTATCACGGTCTGGCACTGGGTTTTGGGCTATTGGGATTTTGCCTGACCAGTCCCCGACCCCGGGCTGCCCTGCGATCGCCCTGGATGGTGCTGAGTTTCAGTTTATTTCTTCTGGCCATTACCCCAATTTTGATCTGGAATATTCAGCATGACTGGGTTTCTCTTCGGTTCCAGTCTGGTAGAGCAGTTCCCGACCGCAGCTATAGTATGCTCGACCTTCTGGTTACCTTCCTGGCAGGGGTTGCCTATCTATTTCCCACCTTTGGTTTTCCCCTCTGGTGGGTGAGCTTAAAGACAGCATCGAATCAATTGAGCAAATTTTGGAGGACTCGGAAAGTAAAGAAAGGCAACAAAGGAGAAGCCAGAGGAGAAATAGCGGAAGTTAACTTAACCCTTAAACTTCCGCCCTACTCCCCATTTCCCACTCCTCAGTCCCTACTCCTCTGGCTATCCCTCCCACTCATCCTGGGCTTTACCCTCATGGGTGGCTACCGTTTGATCTTGCCGACATGGGCGATGCCAGGGTTTTGGAGTGCGACATTGCTGCTGGGATGGAGAGCCGCAGAGTGGCAACACAAGTTTCCTCGGTTAGTTCAGCGCTGGTTATGGGGATCGGGGGTTGCGATCGCCCTTTGCCTGTTAGTCGCCCTGTTGCACGTTAATTCAGGAATTCTCCAGAAACCTAGTCGTTATGCCCTATTAGGAGGCTTTCTGTCTCCTACTGCTGATGCTTCGATTCAACTGATCGATATTCGTCAACTGCGAGCAGGTTTTGCGGATTCAGCCAACCTGCGGGATGAAATGCAACGGACTGACTACTTATTCACCAATGATCTGTATCTGGCTGGGCAAGTTGGGATGGCGCTTGCGGCCTTACCTCATAAACCTATTACGTGTTTTGAGCAGGATTTGAGGGGGTTCGCTTTCTGGTCAAGAAGAGAGGAGTGGGTTGGCAAAGATGGGCTGCTGGTCACTCCCGCGCACAGGGCAGAAAGGACTCTGGCTCAGTATCAGGGCTACTTTGAAAAAGTTCAGAAGGTAGCGGAGATTCCCATCGACCGGGGTGGAGCAGTTGTCCAGGTGATCGAGTTCTATCGGTGCGATCGCCTGTTAAAACCCTATCCAAGACCCTACGGAATCTAGCAGGGGGTAGGAGGGAGAGATAGCAACTGAAACCTCCCTACCGTCTCTGCAACACCTGATGAATCTGCTTCAACAGTGCTTCCATTGACAGGGAGGGTGGCAGAATTTGGGATGCTAACCGCTGCAAGATTTCTGGGAAGCCCGTGCCGGATAATGATGGGTCGCTTTCATCCCGCAGGCGATGATCCAGCACAAGAATGGGGGGAATGTTTTCTAACTGTGCCAGAGCAGTTAACCTTTCCAGGGTGATGGGTTCAGGTTGTGGCGTTGTCCAACAAATTAATAGAAGGTCGATGCTTTGAGATTGGATTTGCTGGATCACTTCCTGCCAGGAGCGTCCCATCAACCCTCGTAAGCCTGCGGTCTGTAGATATTGGATCAGTGCTTGCAGCCATTCGGCTTCTTTTAAGAAATTGCCTGGGGAAGAGTCTGGGGAAGGCGAGGGGAGATTTGTATCCAGGGATGCTGGAAGGGTTGCAAGATCTACGGCCAGAATTGAAGGACGCCAGGGGTATCCGGCGGCAACTTGAATGACCTGCAGCAGGGGGGAGGTTTCTAGCGTTCCAGCAGCAGATGGAGCGGTTGCTGGCTCAGCCAGGCATGGAAATACCAGCAACCCTGGTATTTGATTGGCAGCCTGGGTCGTTTCCTGATCCAGGGTAACCAGAGGAAGCGATGCCAGAAATGGATGATGGCTGAATTCCTGAAAGAAGGCGTTGGGTTCAGCCACGGGAACATCTAGCAGGACAACGTTGGGTTTCCAGACGCGAGCCAGCAGGTCTGCCTGTTCCAGGTCATCGGCTTCCAGTACCTGATAGTGGTATGAATGCAGAAGCGGCGTTGGGTCGGTAGTGGCGATTGCCTGAGGGGCATTCCATTGAACCGTAGATCTCAACCGGAGAATAGTCAAAGTATTCGATGGGCGGGCAGAGGTCGCAGGTTCTTCGGATTCAGTCACAAGTTGCTTTAGCGTCTGGCGCAGAGCTTTTGCCTGAATTGGCAAGCTCAGCCAGCCATCAACGTAGCTGCGATGGGTGTGGGCTTCATCTACCTGGGTTGCTGTCACAACCACCGGAATCTGCCGCGTTTCAGGGCTGGACTTGAGCAGGGTAAGGACATCCCACCCGGAGAGGAGGGGCAGCACTGGATTTAAGAAAATAATGCCGGGTTGTAGACGGCGAGCTTTTTCTAACGCCTCCGTACCAGACCGGGCAATCACAACCCAGTATCCCAAACCAGTCAACTGATTGGCTAGGCTTTCTATAAGCGAAGGGACGACTTCCACCAATAACACCAGGCGATGACGTAACCTTTCTTTCAAAGGATTGGGGCCAGCGGTGATCAGGTCACTGCCCTGGGTGGCTGGTGTATTCAAAGGCACCCGACCACCGGGATACTGGCCCTGGGGATATTCGGCTTCGGGACTGTTAGGTGCGATCGCCACTCTTCCCGGCGGGCTGGGGGGCAACAAGATGGTAAACTGACTCCCTTCCCCTTCCTTTGAAATAAACGTGACATCTCCCCCATGAAGACGGGCCAGGCGCTGAGTCAAAACAAGACCCAGACCTGTTCCCTCAAAGCGGCGAGTGAGCGGATTTTCTAACTGTTGAAATTTTTGAAAGATCAGATGTTGCTTGTCGGCAGGAATTCCGATCCCCCTATCCCAAACGGTGAAAGCCACCCAACCGCCCCACTGGTTCACCTTCAGTCCAATTTGCTGATCTGGCTCTGTGAACTTCAGCGCATTGGTTAGTAAATGGCATAGCATCTGCCGCAGCCGTTGTTCATCAGCAACCAATGAGTCCAGCCCTGGTTCAATTTCCAGTGAGAATTGAGGCTGCCGGCAGGTTTCTGAGGAGGAATGTTTGTCATCTAACAGCCGTAATTGTTTTGCCTGTTCAAATGCTCGACTACATACCGCAGCAATATCAACGGGTTCTGGCACCAGTTCCAGTTGCCCTGTTTCCATCCGGGTTAAGTCCAGAATGTCATTCACCACTCCCATGAGGTGGCGGCTACTCTGGTAAATGAGCTGGGCATAGTGCACCTGGCGCTGGTTTAATTGCCCCAGAGTCTGGTCCTTGAGCAGGCTTGATAGGCCCAGAACCGCCGTTAGAGGGGTGCGAAGCTCATGGCTGATACAGGCTAAAAATTCATCTTTCAAGCGATTGAGATGAATCAGGTCAGCATTTTTGGCAGTAAGTTCACGAGCCAGATGTTGCTGTTCGGTAATATCCTGAGCCAGAACTAACCAGAGCAGACTCGATTGGGGAGTGGTTGAGTCAGAAGGCGCTAGATTGGACTGACCAGAGCCGGGAGAACTGTTGTCTGTAATGAGAGCTGTGGAAGGTTGAACGGCACTGACGATCGGCGTTACCGAACCCAATGGTTGAGGTGAAAGACCTTCCGGCGAAATGCCCTGCAATTGTTGCCAGACTGCTGTAGATTCAGGAATGACGAATTTTTCCGCTGTCGGCGGAAAAAGAAGCGGTTCAACTGGAATCTTGATAAATTGCAACACCTGCTCCTGCCCATTTTTCAGTGGACAAATGCAAATACAGGTGCCTGGCTTGGGTCCAATATGGCAGAAGTGCTTTCCTAGCGAAGTAGAATCTATTCCCTCACTCAATTTCTCTGAAGAGAGACACTCAGATTGATTTATCGAGGGTTGGTGAGTCTCAGAGCAAGATTCTCTAGCAAAAAGGAGGGAAGGAGGGGATTGTAATTGAGTGTGTGGTTGAGTGGCAAGTGCGCCTCCTGGGGAAGAAGCATTCTTTGCTTCAACCGCATTGTCTAGCAAGGAAAAGAATTCCTGTCCAATCCAATTCGGGTCTGCCCAGGACTCCACTTGCCGCCGCCAAACTGCGTTTTGCGCCAGGATTTGCCCATCTTGCGATTGCAGCATCAGGGGCAATGGCAGTTGCTCCAGAAGTTCTAGTAATGGGTAAAGCGGGGTAGGGTAGGGCAGGGAACCGGACAAATTATCTTGTGGAAATAGCGAATTAATGGGGATTGCAGTTGACCAAAGTTTTCCTTGCTGTTGTATTAACTGGTGAATGGTCTTCTGTTGAGACTTGACTTGTTGCTCCAGATTCTCTTTCTGTACCAGAATCTGTTGGGCCAGGTGGTTAATTTGCCGCTGCTGCTGTTTCAGGGCTTGCTGGTGCCTGGTTTCGATAGGGTTCACCAGCAGAGAGGAGGAAACCTTTTGCTCAGAGGTAACGGATTGGCCTGCAAGACTGGCGGTTACGAATCTGAGCAGGCGATCGCAATCCAACAACCCCAGAAACTCTCCGCGATCGCCCGTAATGGCAATGGGCACGTGATCCTGGGTATGGAGATCAAGCAGAAATTGTCCCACCAGTCTGTTACCTGGTAAAACCATAAGGGGCTCAACCAGGAATGGTGGCAGGGATTGGGAAGGACTGGTTTTATTTGATTTCGGAGTTCTTCTGGAAGGGGCCTTCTGTCCAATCAACCCTTTCTCAAGTAGATAGGGTAACAAACGGCGCAGATCCACCAGCCCTTTGGGGTGCTTATGCTCGTCCACCAGTACCAGGGATTCATGAAAAACCCTGGCAGCAGAACATTGCTCTACCCCACTCAAAACGGCAAACACCGCCATCAAATCCGCAGTTTCAGGGCACGTTGGGGTAGGTTCAATGAATTCTCTGAGACAGGCACTAGTTGTAACCATGGAAAACCTGCCTGAGTGGGAACACAGCATTGGAGCGACGCTAACAAATTGGGCAGACAAGCCCAACAGAGCAAGACTCTAAGCAGAAACTACCTTTGGATAGGCCGGGGATATGAATCGGGTATCCGTTGAAATGGGTGAAATGGGGCAAAAATGAAGGTTAATCGCCGGGAAGTGGATAGTCTGCAAACCTGTTGTAGCTCAATTATCCCTTTGTGATGCAGTAAATAGGCAGGGAGCGATTGGTTTGTAACTATAATTAATTAAGTGTCAAATCATTAAAAAAACTTTAAATAATTTGTTAAAAATGCTGATACTTATAGCTTTAGTTTCGTTGCATGAATGTCTTTAACCCTGAGGCGCTTGTCTGATCATCTATCGATATGTGTTCTTCTCAAGGAGGAACCGCTGGTTCAGGCGGTTCTGAAATATTTGAGTGGAAAACGTTACACAGTGGCCCTGCTTCGTTCTGTTGACGAATTCTTTGTCTTCATAGAACAAGAGAAACAACAGCTGGATTGTCTGGTGCTTCAGGCTGATTCAGAATTGCCCTCGCTAACAAAATGGCTTCATGGTCAGGCTGTTCTGTTGCCTGCTGTCATCATCCAGTCTGAGTCTGACCAGGCCCAACCGCCAGAAGTTCCTCTTCTTGGCCACGAAGGCGAAGGATTTACTTATCACACGGCTGAAGTTTGTCTGAATCGTAGACAAATTGAGCAACTTCCAGAACATATTGATCGGGCGATCGCTCAGTTTATCCACCTATCTCCCTCCTATCGCCTGAACCGCTCACCTGCTAACACCGATCAGACAACCGACCTCAATGCCCAAAACTTTTTAAAACTACAGCAGCAACGCCTGACTGAAAAATTGAAGGAGCGACTAGGATACCTAGGTGTGTACTACAAGCGGAATCCCAAAAACTTCCTCCGCAACCTCCCTGCCGAGCAAAAGCGGGAACTTCTCGAGCAGTTGAGGCATGAATACCGTGATATTGTTCTCAGCTACTTTTCTAATGATAGTGCGCTAAACCAGCGTATCGACGATTTTGTGAACACCGTCTTCTTTACGGATATTCCCGTTGCCCAGGTCGTGGAAATTCACATGGATTTGATGGATGAGTTTGCTAAACAGCTAAAATTGGAGGGGCGCAGTGAGGAGATCCTGCTGGACTACCGCCTGACATTGATTGATACCATTGCCCATCTATGCGAAATGTATCGCCGATCTATTCCAGGAGGTTCGTAGAGAACAACGGGTAATAGTAGAAAGAAGGGGAAAATTGAGCTGTTCTCTCCATCCACCACTTGCTTGTTTCTGACTCCAGCTTTTTCAGCTACTCCAACATTTCCCAACATTTTTGTTTATGAGTGCTACCAAGAAAACCTATGTCCTTAAACTGTATGTTGCAGGAAACACACCAAATTCAATTCGTGCTTTGAAAACATTAAATGAGATCTTAGAAAAAGACTTTCAGGGGGTTTATGCGTTGAAGGTAATTGATGTGTTAAAAAATCCCCAACTGGCTGAAGAAGATAAAATTCTAGCAACCCCCACCCTCGCCAAAATTCTGCCTCCTCCAGTCCGAAAAATTATTGGCGACCTCTCCGATCGCGAAAAAGTTCTCATTGGTCTAGATTTACTTTATGAAGAACTGCGAGATGATGGATTTGATTTAGAAGAATAATGCCTCTTCAAACTGTCTTATCAAGAAATTTTTCTTTTATGTTAGAGATGTCAGAAACTACTGGAGAATTCATGAATAAATAGGCAGATCTCAAGTCGGATATAGCGCGTCGTTATATAGCGCGATTGATTTTTATATTTTGATATTTAGGATCTTTCGGAATGAATTCATGCCATGACCCAAGTAAATCAAACAGTGCAAGGTAGTGAGTCGAATTCAATTGGTGTTCAGAAGATTCGTACCCTGATCGAAGGGTTTGATGACATCAGCCATGGGGGGCTTCCCATTGGCCGAACAACTCTCGTCAGTGGCACTTCAGGTACAGGCAAGACCTTACTGGCCGTACAGTTTCTTTATAATGGCATCGTTCATTTTGATGAACCGGGGATCTTTGTCACCTTTGAAGAATCCCCTAACGATATCATTAAAAATGCTTTCAGTTTTGGTTGGGACCTACAAAAGTTTATTAATGAAGGCAAGCTCTTTATTTTAGATGCATCGCCCGATCCGGAGGGACAGGACATTGCCGGTAGCTTTGACCTTTCGGCACTGATTGAGCGAATCCAATACGCCATTCGTAAGTACAAAGCAAAGCGTGTTTCAATCGATTCGGTTACAGCCGTATTTCAGCAATATGATGCAGCCTCCGTTGTTCGGCGTGAAATTTTTCGGCTGGTTGCTCGTTTGAAACAGGTGGGGGCCACCACTATCATGACCACCGAACGGGTGGATGAGTATGGTCCTGTGGCCCGGTTCGGGGTAGAAGAGTTTGTATCCGATAATGTTGTGATTATTCGCAACGTCCTGGAAGGGGAACGTCGCCGCCGTACCATTGAAATTCTCAAACTGCGTGGTACCACCCACATGAAGGGAGAGTACCCTTTCACGATCACCAACCAGGGCATCAACATCTTCCCCTTAGGAGCTATGCGTTTGACTCAGCGATCGTCCAACGTCCGGGTTTCTTCTGGCGTCAAGACTCTGGATGAAATGTGCGGAGGGGGGTTCTTCAAGGATTCCATCATTCTGGCAACCGGGGCAACGGGGACGGGCAAAACGTTACTTGTCAGCAAATTTTTGCAGGATGCCTGTATGCGAGGGGAACGTGCGATTCTGTTTGCCTATGAAGAGTCCCGTGCCCAGCTTTCCCGCAACGCCTACTCCTGGGGAATTGATTTTGAAGACCTGGAGCAAAAAGGGGTTCTGAAAATTCTCTGCGCCTATCCCGAATCAGCAGGTTTAGAAGATCACCTGCAAATCATTAAGCAGGAGATTGCGGAGTTTCAGCCTTCCAGGATTGCGATCGATTCTCTCTCTGCCCTGGCACGGGGAGTCAGCAACAATGCCTTCCGCCAGTTTGTGATTGGAGTAACCGGTTTCGCAAAGCAGGAAGAAATCACCGGTTTTTTCACCAACACGACGGATCAGTTCATGGGTTCCCATTCCATTACCGATTCCCACATCTCAACCATCACCGACACAATTCTAATGCTCCAGTATGTGGAAATTCGGGGGGAAATGTCCCGTGCTATTAACGTCTTCAAGATGCGGGGCTCCTGGCATGATAAGGGCATTCGCGAGTACAACATCAACGAGCAGGGCCCAGAAATTAAAGACTCTTTCCGTAATTTCGAACGAATTATCAGTGGTTCTCCATCCCGGATTTCAATTGACGAGAAGAGCGAACTATCTCGCATCGTCAAGGGTGTACAGCGGGACGGAGAGTGATCGGTTCCTCTCCCTCCCTCCTCCCTGCCCCCTCCCCCTCTCTTGCTATGTCCACAGAAGTCGTTGAAATCCTTTCAGCAGAAGAGTTGCGTCGGACGGTGACTCGTCTTGCCTCCCAGATTGTGGAACGGGCGGGGGACCTCTCCAGGCTAGCGTTGGTGGGTATTTATACACGGGGAGTTAACCTGGCTCATCTCCTGGCGCGGCAGATTGAGGCCTTAGAGCAAATTACTGTTCCCGTTGGAGCTCTGGATATCACCTTTTACCGGGATGACCTGGATAAGATTGGGTTGCGGACTCCTGCCAAAACCGATATTCCCTTTGACCTGTCAGGCAAAACGGTTGTACTGGTGGATGATGTGATTTTCAAAGGGCGCACGATTCGAGCAGCGCTAAATGCTGTGAACGATTATGGCAGACCCGAAGTAATTCGCCTGGTCGTACTGATCGATCGCGGTCACCGCGAAGTCCCAATTCACCCAGACTTTATTGGCAAACAACTGCCTACGGCTAAAGAAGAACAGGTCAAAGTCTATCTTCAGGATCATGATGGGCGTGACGGAGTGGAGCTTTTGAGGGCTTAAAGTATAGGGTATAGGTGTGGGGATGGGTTTGAGCCACTTTCCTCCCCGTATTTTCAACCCGGACCCCTTACGTTCATGGAAACTCAGTCTCGAAAAGCTGATCATCTACGCATTTGTCTGGATGAGGACGTTCAGTTTCGCCAAACCACCAGTGGTTTAGAACGTTATCACTTCACCCATTGTTGTTTACCTGAACTCGATCGGGCCGATATCGACCTCGCGACGACCTTTCTGGGGAAGTCACTGGCAGCCCCAATCCTGATTTCCTCCATGACTGGTGGTACCGATCAGGCAAAGACAATTAATTGCCGCTTAGCAGCGATTGCCCAGCACTATCAACTAGCTATGGGTGTTGGTTCCCAGCGAGTGGCGGTAGAAAATCCGGAGGTAGCGACCACCTTTGCAGTGCGATCGCTGGCACCCACGATTCCTCTGTTTGCGAACTTGGGGGCTGTACAGCTCAACTACCGCTATGGATTAGATGAATGCCTGAAGGTGGTTGATCTCCTCGAAGCCGATGCACTCATTCTGCACTTGAATCCACTACAAGAGTGCGTTCAAACTACGGGAGATACGAACTTTCGAGGGTTGCTAGACAAAATCGCTGTTCTCTGTAACAGGCTACCCGTTCCAGTGATTGCCAAGGAGGTGGGGAACGGTATCTCAGCATCGATGGCAGAAAAATTAATTGCAGCAGGTGTCGCCGCGATTGACGTCGCTGGGGCAGGCGGCACCTCCTGGGCAAAGGTCGAAGGTGAACGGGCAAAAGATGCCCGCCAGCGTCGTTTAGGACAAACTTTTGCCGATTGGGGCATTCCAACGGCTGAATGCATTACGGCAGTGCGTGCAACGGCTCCCACAATTCCTCTGATTGCCTCTGGGGGACTGCGCAACGGGCTAGATGTGACAAAGGCGATCGCCCTCGGTGCCGATCTGGCAGGTATGGCTCTGCCTTTTCTGCAAGCAGCCAATGAGTCAGAAGAAGCGCTGCATGAACTGGTTGAAATATTAATCGCAGAGATTACAACGGCAATGTTTTGTACCGGCAGTCGGCGGTTAGCAGACCTGCGATCGCCCGATCTTTTGCAAAAAATTTAACCCAGACCCGATCCCTTTATTCACTCGCATCAATGACATGAAGCGATTTTCCCAGTTGTTTCAACAAATTGATTCAACAACTTCTACCAACGAAAAGGTGCGTGCGCTTCAACAGTATTTTGAGCAAGAAGATCCAGCCAATGCTGCATGGGCACTTTACCTGCTGCTTGGTAAGACTCGCCGCCGCCTGATTACTTCCAAAGTTTTACGCGGCATTTTCCTACAGATTTACGCGATTCCAGAATGGCTATTTGCCGATTGCTATGCCCACGTAGGAGACTCCGCCGAAGTTATTGCCCTGCTCTTGCGGGATATTCCCCTCACAACCCAGGAGCCTGCCAATTACCCTCTGCGGCAATGGATGGAAGAAATCATTCCCCAGGTCAAAAACATCAAGTCGGAGGAGGAGTTGAAAGACCGGGTACTCTCCTGGTGGGCTGCACTGGATGAGTTTGAAGTATTTGTCCTGAACAAAGTGCTGACAGGCGCATTTCGGGTCGGTGTGTCAGACAAATTAGTCATCAGAGGATTATCTGCGGCATCCGGTATTCCCGAACCTGTACTGGCCCATCGGCTGATGGGAGACTTTGAACCCACGGCTGACTTTTACAAATCACTGACTCAGCCAGAGGAACTCCAACAGCGATCGCCAAGCCAGCCCTACCCCTTCTTCCTCGCCTCCCAAATTGAAGAAGACAAATTCCAGCTAGAAGACTTTTCCCGCTGGCAGGCCGAGTGGAAATGGGACGGCATCCGGGCCCAGATCATCCGCCGCGCAGGCGAAGTTTTTATCTGGTCACGGGGAGAAGACCTTGTCACCGAACAGTTTCCCGAACTGGCAGAGTACTTTTTGACCTTACCCGATGGTCTGGTATTTGATGGTGAGATCCTCTGCTGGGAGGGCGATCGTCCGTTGAGTTTCAATCACCTACAAAAGCGGTTGGGCCGCAAGCGAGTTACCTCCAAAGTCATCGCAGAAAATCCGGTTCATTTCATCGCCTACGATTTGCTGGAACACAATGGCGTGGATATTCGGGAAAAGCCCCTGCGCAATCGCCGCCAACTCCTCCTCTCCATCCTTCAGAAACTGGAACCTGGCTACGTGACAGCCTCAACCAGCTTGAAGTTTGAATCCTTTGAGGACTTGCGATCGCTCAGAGCCCAGTCCCGCAACCAGGGTGCGGAAGGATTGGTGCTCAAGGCAATCAACAGCCCTTACCTGGTTGGACGCAAACGCGGCTACTGGTGGAAATACAAAGTTGATCCCATGACTCTCGACGCCGTTCTCATCTATGCCCAGGCGGGCAGCGGCAAACGGGCTAACCTGTTTACCGACTATACCTTTGCCCTGTGGGATGGCGATCAACTCGTTCCCTTCGCCAAAGCCTATTCTGGCCTGGACAATACCGAAATTGACGAACTTGATAGATGGATTCGCAAACACACGATCGAAAAATTTGGCCCTGTGCGCTCTGTTGAACCAGTCCACGTTTTTGAAATTGGCTTTGAAGGAATCAGCCAATCCAATCGCCATAAATCTGGCATCTCCGTCAGATTTCCCAGAATTCTCCGCTGGCGCAAAGACAAACCCGCCGTTGAAGCCGACACCCTCCAAACCGCATTTGCTCTGTTAGAAACAGCCTCTTGCAGTTCTCAGACCTGACACCCACCCCCTGACACCTGCTATGGCAAAGCTGGCATCTGGTGAACAGGTAATCTCAGTCCTGCAACTATTCTGGTTAGATAGGGTTCAAATTGTTGCAGGTGTTGCCAGGACTTAAACCCGCCTGGTAATCCCTCCAGGTCTAATGCCGTTGTGATCACGTAAAGCTGCTTTCCATCAAAGGCCACATAACCAATCTGGTATTCCTGGACTTTGCCAGTGCGATCTCGCCCCTTAAATCCATACAACAACCCCTTCAACTGGCCCACCTGGGCAACCGCTGGTTTCCAGGGTTGAAATTTTCCGCCCTGGCCATAAATCCCTTGCCGATCCTTTCCAATCACGGTATAGTGTTCATCCACCCAGGTTTGTAGCGCGACCAAAACTTGAGATTGATGAATAGCCTCACCATAATCTGATGCTCCCGCAGGAACACCCACCTGCGCTAACATTCTCTGAAATGCAGTCTGCTGCGTCAGTGGGTAAATATTCAACTCAACACTACCCAGCGATCGCTGGTTGCTAGAAACACAAAGGAAAGGAGCCTCCCCTTCGCAGGGCTTGATCTCCCAACCTTTGGGAACAACTACTTTCCCTAAAAGATTCTCCCAGGGATTTTTATCTGCTAAAGTGGCTGCCTGAACGGTTTGGGAAACCAGCATTTGAGGTGAACGGGCCTCTTTGGTAGTTGCGCTATAGATAGTTGCGATCGCCAGGGTTAAAGCCAGAGCGCTCAACAAATTGCAGGGAGTCTTCATAGGTCAAATCAGGTCAAGCAAAAACTCCAGGTATTGCATCTTGCAACATCCACTTCCTTCGACACAATTCCGTAAGAAATGCATCCATCTACCCTGATTTCACCTGATTGGATGAATTCTGATCCCGCCTCTATTCCCGCTCAAGTTCTTACACAACAACTTCAACTGGCTTATCTTTTAACAACGGAAATCCCAATGTCTCCCGTTGTTTCATATACAACTGCGCCACGTGCCGCGCCATATTTCGAATCCTGCCAATGTAACGAGTTCTCTCAGTCACCGAAATCACACCACGAGCATCTAACAAGTTAAAAGTGTGAGAACACTTCAAAACCTGATCAAAAGCGGGTAATACCAGTTCTGCTTCCATCAAACGTTGCGCTTCCTGCTCATAAAGTTTGAACAGCGTAAACAACAAATCTGGATCGGAAACCTCAAAGTTATACTTCGATCCTTCGACCTCTCCCTGCAAATGCACATCTCCATAGGTCAACTCGTCATTCCATTGGATGTCAAAGATTGAATTCACACCCTGGAGATACATTGTTAAACGTTCCAGCCCATAAGTAATCTCAATCGACACAGGTCGGCAATCAATCCCTCCACATTGCTGAAAGTAAGTAAACTGAGTCACTTCCATTCCGTCCAGCCACACTTCCCAGCCCACGCCCCAGGCTCCGACAGCCGCATCCTCCCAGTTGTCCTCCACAAACCGGATATCGTGCTCCTCAGGCTGAATTCCTAATGCCCGCAATGAATCCAGATAGATGTCCTGAATATTATCGGGAGATGGTTTAATCAACACCTGATATTGATAATAGTGCTGCACCCGATTTGGGTTTTCTCCATAACGTCCATCGGCTGGCCTCCGGCAAGGCTCCACATACGCTACTGACCAGGGTTCAGGACCGATCGCGCGCAAAAAAGTATGAGGACTCTTCGTTCCAGCCCCCTTCTCTGTGTCATAGGGTTGGACGATCAAGCAGCCGCGATCGCTCCAAAATTGATGCAACGTAGCAATAACCGTTTGAAAATTCACAACATCTTCCCCTTCCAGGCCAATAACTCATTCCCCATTCTGCCTCAGAGCCTGCCAATCAAGAACGTTAGAAAAACTGGAAAAAAATTTGGGGCAATCGCTTGACATTCCTGCTTACTTTCGCTAACTTGGTAAATGCGGCTGAAACGGAGCCAAGCATAGGCAAAGCAAAGTGAACCCGCCCGAACCTAGAAAAGGAAATAGTTTGAAAGCCAGAATAGCACCGAAACCTCGTCAAGGAAATAGGCTTTAGGGTTTACCTTAAAGCGGCGAGAACGAGAACCGGAAACGAAAGTTTCTGGAGCCAACAAACTCAAAGATACCATGGAGAGTTTGATCCTGGCTCAGGATGAACGCTGGCGGTATGCTTAACACATGCAAGTCGAACGGGGGGCTTAGGCTCCTAGTGGCGGACGGGTGAGTAACGCGTGAGAATCTGCCTTCAGGTCGGGGACAACAGCTGGAAACGGCTGCTAATACCGGATGTGCCGAGAGGTGAAAGCTATAGTGCCTGAAGATGAGCTCGCGTCTGATTAGCTAGTTGGTGGGGTAAGAGCCTACCAAGGCGACGATCAGTAGCTGGTCTGAGAGGATGATCAGCCACACTGGGACTGAGACACGGCCCAGACTCCTACGGGAGGCAGCAGTGGGGAATTTTCCGCAATGGGCGAAAGCCTGACGGAGCAATACCGCGTGAGGGAGGAAGGCCTTTGGGTTGTAAACCTCTTTTGATCAGGAAGAAGGTCTGACGGTACTGATCGAATCAGCATCGGCTAACTCCGTGCCAGCAGCCGCGGTAATACGGAGGATGCAAGCGTTATCCGGATTTATTGGGCGTAAAGGGTCCGCAGGTGGTTGTTCAAGTCTGCTGTCAAAGCGCGGAGCTTAACTCCGTATCGGCGGTGGAAACTGAGGAACTAGAGTCTGGTAGGGGTTGCGGGAATTCCCAGTGTAGCGGTGAAATGCGTAGATATTGGGAAGAACACCGGCGGCGAAAGCGCGCAACTGGACCAGAACTGACACTGAGGGACGAAAGCTAGGGGAGCGAAAGGGATTAGATACCCCTGTAGTCCTAGCCGTAAACGATGGGTACTAGGTGTTGCCCGTATCGACCCGGGCAGTGCCGTAGCTAACGCGTTAAGTACCCCGCCTGGGGAGTACGCACGCAAGTGTGAAACTCAAAGGAATTGACGGGGGCCCGCACAAGCGGTGGAGTATGTGGTTTAATTCGATGCAACGCGAAGAACCTTACCAGGGCTTGACATGTCGCGAACCCTCTTGAAAGGGAGGGGTGCCTTCGGGAGCGCGAACACAGGTGGTGCATGGCTGTCGTCAGCTCGTGTCGTGAGATGTTGGGTTAAGTCCCGCAACGAGCGCAACCCTCGTTTCTAGTTGCCAGCATTGAGTTGGGCACTCTGGAGAGACTGCCGGTGACAAACCGGAGGAAGGTGGGGATGACGTCAAGTCAGCATGCCCCTTACGCCCTGGGCTACACACGTACTACAATGCTGTGGACAAAGAGCAGCGAGTCGGCGACGACAAGCAAATCTCGGAAACCACGGCACAGTTCAGATTGCAGGCTGCAACTCGCCTGCATGAAGGCGGAATCGCTAGTAATCGCCGGTCAGCATACGGCGGTGAATACGTTCCCGGGCCTTGTACACACCGCCCGTCACACCATGGGAGTTGGCCACGCCCGAAGTCGTTACTCCAACTTTACGGAGAGGAGGACGCCGAAGGCAGGGCTGATGACTGGGGTGAAGTCGTAACAAGGTAGCCGTACCGGAAGGTGTGGCTGGATCACCTCCTTTTTAGGGAGACCTACCCCCTCTGATTCCGAAAGCACAGTGCAAATAGGGATAGAGTTGGTCATCCCAAGGTCGGTCGAGGTTGAGGTATCGGCTTTCAAACTATTGAGGTTCGGTTCATGGGCTATTAGCTCAGGTGGTTAGAGCGCACCCCTGATAAGGGTGAGGTCCCTGGTTCGAGTCCAGGATGGCCCACCTTTACAGTGAACAGTGAACAGTAAACAGTGAACAGTGAGAATGCTAGAAACTGTCGTGATAACTGACCACTGATAACTGACCACTGTATCTTGGGGGTTTAGCTCAGCTGGTAGAGCGCCTGCTTTGCAAGCAGGATGTCAGGAGTTCGAGTCTCCTAACCTCCACTGGCGAATCGTCAAAGCGTCATCGAAGCGATGAACCGAAAGGAGCCGTCTTCAGCAACTGGTCTAATCCGTCTGGTAGATTAGAGAGCCTGCTGGAGTTGGCTCCAGCGAGAACCTTGAAAACTGCATAGAACTTGTCAGGTAGTGAGTCAGAATCGAGGCAACAGGAGTGAGAGGAGAGCGTTGCTCAGCCATCTCAACTTAACCCTCGAGCTTTGACTAATCACAGACACCAATGAACTTGTTAAGTGGTCAAGCTAATAAGGGCTAACGGTGGATACCTAGGCACACAGAGGCGATGAAGGACGCGGTTACCGGCGATACGCCCCGGGGAGTTGGAAGCGAGCAGTGATCCGGGGATTTCCGAATGGGGCAACCCTCAATACTACCCACTCAATCCATAGGTGGGAAAGAGCGAACGCAGCGAACTGAAACATCTTAGTAGCTGTAGGAAAAGAAAACAAACGTGATTCCCCTAGTAGCGGCGAGCGAAGCGGGAAGAGCCTAAACCAGCGTGCATGCACGCTGGGGTTGTGGGACAGCGACATGGAATCTGGAGACTAGACGAAGCATTGGAATGATGCACCAGAGAAAGTGACAGTCTTGTAGTCGAAAGTTGAAGGATACTAGCTGGATCCCGAGTAGCCTGGAGCACGTGGAATTCCGGGTGAATCAGCGAGGACCACCTCGTAAGGCTAAATACTCCTGTGTGACCGATAGTGAACCAGTACCGCGAGGGAACGGTGAAAAGAACCCCGGGAGGGGAGTGAAATAGAACATGAAACCGTTAGCCTACAAGCAGTGGAAGGCCGATTCAACGGCTGACCGCGTGCCTGTTGAAGAATGAGCCGGCGACTTATAGGCACTGGCAGATTAAGCCGAAAATGGCGGAGTCAAAGCGAAAGCGAGTCTGAAGAGGGCGAAGCGTCAGTGTTTATAGACCCGAACCCGGGTGATCTAACCATGTCCAGGATGAAGCTTGGGTAACACCAAGTGGAGGTCCGAACCGACCGATGTTGAAAAATCGGCGGATGAGGTGTGGTTAGGGGTGAAATGCCAATCGAACCCGGAGCTAGCTGGTTCTCCCCGAAATGTGTTGAGGCGCAGCGGTGGATGTTATAGCTGGGGGGTAAAGCACTGATTCGGTGCGGGCTGCGAGAGCGGTACCAAATCGAGTCAAACTCTGAATACCCAGCGCACAGTCCGCCAGTGAGACGGTGGGGGATAAGCTTCATCGTCAAGAGGGAAACAGCCCAGACCACCAGCTAAGGTCCCCAAATCACGGCTAAGTGAGAAAGGAGGTGGGAGTGCATAGACAACCAGGAGGTTTGCCTAGAAGCAGCCATCCTTAAAAGAGTGCGTAATAGCTCACTGGTCAAGCGCTCCTGCGCCGAAAATGAACGGGGCTAAGTCGTGTACCGAAGCTGTGGATTCGCAAGAATGGTAGGGGAGCGTTCTGTAGTAGTGAGAAGCATCAGCGTAAGCAGGTGTGGACGAAGCAGAAGTGAGAATGTCGGCTTGAGTAGCGCAAACATTGGTGAGAATCCAATGCCCTGAAATCCCAAGGGTTCCTCCGGAAGGCTCGTCCGCGGAGGGTTAGTCGGGACCTAAGGCGAGGCCGAAAGGCGTAGTCGATGGAGAATCGGTTAATATTCCGATACCGATTTTGAATGGTGGCGGGGGACGGAGAAGGCTAACACAGCCGGATGTTGGTTACCGGTTCAAGTGTCCGAGGTGAGGAGAGACGGTGAAAACGTCTTGAGCTGAGGCATGAGTACGAGGGTCTACGGACCCGAAGTGTGTGAGGTCAGGCTTCCAAGAAAAGCCCGAACCACGTTAATTCAAAATTGCCCGTACCCGAAACCGACACAGGTGGGAAGGTTGAGAATACCGAAGGGCGCGAGATAACTCTCTCTAAGGAACTCGGCAAAATGGCCCCGTAACTTCGGAAGAAGGGGTGCCCCCGCGAGGGGGTCGCAGTGAAGAGGCCCAGGCGACTGTTTACCAAAAACACAGGTCTCCGCGAAGTCGAAAGACGAGGTATGGGGGCTGACGCCTGCCCAGTGCCGGAAGGTTAAGGAAGTCGGTCAGCGCAAGCGAAGCTGGCGACCGAAGCCCCGGTGAACGGCGGCCGTAACTATAACGGTCCTAAGGTAGCGAAATTCCTTGTCGGGTAAGTTCCGACCCGCACGAAAGG